>JAWXAN010000041.1 GCA_034439475.1 Candidatus Zixiibacteriota bacterium | reverse complement strand
TTCATAACCGAGAAAACGACTTCGCATGGTACTGTAAACTCCGCCCAAAATGAATAACTTACCAACACTTTTTGGCTATTATGCCCGTTGCGAGGAGCGGCTTCCAAGACGCGACCCTCCACGGCGCCCCCCCCATGTAATGTCACCCCAGCGAAAGCTAGGGGGTCTATCTTCTCTCCCCCCCAGAAATTCCCCACTTTACAACCGCCATATTTGTTGTAAATTAGCCCGTCCGGTCGACCCCATGTCCGCCGGTTCTTACGACTTGTAACGGAGAGGTGGCAGAGTGGTCGAATGCGGCGGTCTCGAAAACCGTTATATCGAAAGGTATCTAGGGTTCGAATCCCTACCTCTCCGCCATTAATTCCGGTGCTCTCGTAACTTACCTATTGACAATACATTAGTCTTCGCTATATTAACTTCAAGTAGCGCTTGTGTCCATTTTGTGACCATAACTTGGAGGTTCTTTTGGGTTCAATTTACAAACGAGGGAAAAATTGGTACATGGACATTCGTGTAAGCGGACGTCGTGTCCGAACACGAGTTGGAACCTCGAAAGAAATCGCGACACTCGCACTCAAAGATGCCGAAGTCCAGATCGCCCGGAACGAATTCGGATTTCTAAAAACCGATATCAGCATCGATCTTTTCATTCAAGAGTTTTTAAACTACTGCAAAGCCAATCATCAGCCTCGCACTACATCCCGTTACAAAGCCGTCCTGAATCACTTCAAGGCATTCATATCCGGGCATCGAAATGTGGTCATGCTCTCGCACGTCACATCTGAACTTATCGACAAGTTCAAAATCTACAGAAAAGACTGTTGGGTCAATCCGAATGGACAATCGGTCTCCTCCGATGCAGATCGAACGACTCACACTCGAAAGGGCGCGCGATCACACACCATCAACTTTGAGTTGGGAGCGATCAAGACGGCACTCAACTTGGCTATCAAGTGGGGCTATCTTCGTGACAACCCGGTTCGACGGGTGACCAAGCTTAAAGTCAATGATTCGAGACCACCACGGTTTCTTTCCATGGAAGAGTGCCAAAGATTTCTTGCCGCCACCCCGACCGAATTCTATCCGGTCTACTTTACATTCCTAAGCACGGGTATGCGTAAGTCTGAGCTTGAGTTTCTGGAATGGATCGACATCGACTTTCCTCGACGGAAGATCAAGATACGTGCCAAGTCTGATTGGCAGCCGAAAACATCGGATAGAGAGATTCCCATCAATGACCCCCTTCTTGCAGTATTGAAGGAGCGCAAAAGAGACAACGAAAAGACCACCAAGAGTCGATATGTCTTCTGTAGCGGAGACGGCTCTCGCTTGAAAGTCAAACTGCGTGAGAAGCTCATTAAGATAGCCATCCAAGCTCAAATTCCAGATCTCACGCGGGTGCATACCTTGAGGCATACCTTCGCAAGCCAGCTTGTCATGAATGGTGTTGATCTTCCGACCGTTAAAAAGCTCATGGGACATGCTGATATAGAGACGACCATGATCTATGCCCATCTGGGTCAGGACCATCTTACAGACGCGGTAAACAAACTGTCATTCAAATAATAGTAAGTGACTTCGACTTGAGACTAATTTTTGATTCTGCTAATGTATAGTTTAGTACTCGCATGCATGCAATAATGAACTTGCAGAGCCGACTTTACTTTCTATGGCCACTCCTAAATATACCAAGGTCGGTCACCGGAAGTTTGCGAGTTGGTCTGCCAGAACTGCTCTTCTTGTCCAACCAGTCTTTCACATCTGATTGTCTGAACCGAATGAGCTTCCCAATCTTGACAAATGGAATGAACTTTCTGTGTGTCCACTGATAGATCGTCGATGTCCGCACACCGAGCATAGCAGCCATTTCATCAGGATTCAGGAGCTTTTCCATTGATTAATCTTCGGTTTTATCATTTAGATCGGGCCGCAGAAGCCCCCTGGCCACCATCTTGGCAATCAGCATCTCGGCAATCAAATCCGCATCAGAGGGCTTTTGCGGATTGATGTCGTTGTTAGCCCACAGCTTCCCAATGATTTCCCCTTGAGAGTACGTGTCAATCGTGCCATAGCTTCGAGCTGTTGTATCCAAACTTTCATGGCCAAGGTTCTGACTCCATGCCTTCATTTGCTCGAAACTCTTGCACATCCGCTGACCCAGTTGAACAATCGTGAATCTGAATGTATGTGGACTGTAGTACGGGAGCTCTGCGCCAACAAATGCATCCTTGAATATCTTTCTGATTGGACCTGCAGACTTCCAGGCTGCTCTCTCCAATCCATCGGGTGTGAAGAGACCGTCATTGCCAAGCACCATTCGCGTCCGAGGAAAGACTGGATCGTCATTCCCAAAGAGAAGCTTGCCTCGAAGATGGTTCAACCAATCCAGGACTATCTTACGTATACCTTCTCCGACTGGGTAGAAATAAGTGTGAATGGTCTTACTGTTCTTTGTGTTGACTTCCGATCCGAGTTGTTCGACCAGACACTCCTCAAGACGAATATGTTTGAGTCGAAGAGACGGAAGTGCGCCATCCCGCACTCCAGTCAAAGCAGTGAATGCTATGAGTGCCCTATTTCGGAGTTCTATGTCTGTTTTGGATGGCATCCGAGACAGGACAGCATTGATTTGTTGGAAGGTCGGAATGGGCCGGTGGCGCTTGGCAGACGCGCGCCGCTTATCCTTGTGCGAGAGATTGAAATACGCTACATCGGTCTTAATCAACCGCCGATACCCTCTCTGGCACACCAGCCACACAAAAAAGTCCTTAACCTCTCCCAACACGGTGTTGACCGTGCTCAATCCCAATGGCTTATTGGTTACTTTTGAATTTGCGGTTGCTAAGTGCTTTTTGAAACAAATGGCCTGATCTTTATTGAAGCTTGAAAAGTCTTTAAACTTTGTGAATTTTTCAAAGCGCACTAGCGAAGCTTTGCTGTTGGAAACAGAATCCGCACACAACCGGTTGACTTGCGACCGACATTCATAGTATTCCTTCTTAATGCGTTCGTTCTTTGAGTTAAATCTACTCATGATTTCCACCTACCCTTGAGTGTGTATTAACGACAGGAACCGAAGACTGTGGTAAGTCCTGTTGGCTGGTCGTTTCAGGTTTGAAGAGATTGAGGAAAAATCCAAGGTTTCTTGATGCAACAAACTTATAAGTCTGTGCTGTGCAAACTTCGCAATGCGCCCGAAGAGTAGCCATGTGGGCATTTACTTTTGCTATTGTAACTATCTGCCCAGCTGGCCTTTGAGGAACCCTACACTTGCAACAGTAAAACTCATTTGGGGTACACGGCCGTTTCCGACTCTTTTGCTCTTTATTCAGAAAGCTGAAGAGGTCTTCACCATACACCTGAAAAGGGAAAGAATCGTCGATCCTCTGCAACCCGATTTTAATCCATCGGAGAACAGTTCCTGTTGTCACTCCGCACATTTCGGCAATTTCGCCTGTCGTGTATGAATCAGACTTCCTGATTCTCTGCAAATTGACCTTTCTCAATAGTACCTCCCTAAATTTTGGAACCCCGAGCAGTGGTCCGGTCGAAGATTGCTCAGGGTTCGTTCATTATCCCTTTTGGGGGATAAATCAATTCAATTCAGGTGACCGGCCACTATGGCGTTGGTCCAAAGAAACGGCATTGCTATTTTTGCCGCAGGTGACCTAAGGGGGGACTTTAGCGACAAATGGGGGGATTTTAGCGGCAAAAGATATGGATTAACGCTGAGTCTGAGGTGTTGGAACCAGACATGGCGATTTGACAAATGGCTAACGCGGGGAAATAGGTGGTTGGTCCATGTTGAGTCGGATGGAGCCTCTTCTCTCTCCTCGTATGACCAAGGCGTCCCAAGCTTCTTTGGCCCTGAAAAGTCTCTTGAGCCTGTCTTCGGAGCCTATAGAATAGAATTTGTTCCTAACTGTTGAAACGGACACCGAGGGGGTGCCGCTTAGCCAAAGCTCATGCAAAAATGCGATAACCTGAGCTTGCTTGTATGTGAGAGTGAAGAGTTGACCTTTAATCCTGACAGATTTGTAATCCGGTGAGTATAAAAATATCTCCTGCTCCTGTTTAACTCCCTTCGGAGAAGCTCCGGGAGAGCCAAGTCCCACCTTTCCCCTCGCCTTCTCAACCGCCTGTGGCAATTCCTTTACTGCTTGATTCGCCGTGGAATACGGCTCAAGCACATAGTCGGTTTCAGTCATCAGGAGTGTTTGGCGGTATTCTTTCTGAAGGAATTTGAGCATTTCGGCTTGAATTTGCTTAGGAGAGACATTGATCTTTCTATTTTCCAACACACTTAGTAGCCCAAGCTCGTCCAAAACATTTTGGGTGGTAATCCTAGCCAGGGTTCCCTCCGAAATGATTGCTTCGCACTCACCAAACAACAAATGACCCGGATGCTCCCCTTTGCGTTCGAGGCATTCTCTTTCATAATCGTTATTCCACCAAGGCATTTTGACCAATTCTGTTAACTGGAGTGTGACATCAAATGCTGTCTTGAATATTTTGAGGTCATACGCATCCGCTGGGATGGTGTCAAACCCACCTATTTGCAATTTTAGTTGCACGCTTGACGGTTTGAAAGGTAGCGAAACCGCCCTGTCTCTGGCTCTGTCACAGAGTTCGAACATAACCGACACATACTCGTCAAGCGTTAGTTTTCGAGTCCGATCGTCCAAACCGAATTTCAGGCGCCTCAAAACGCAGGCATAGCCGAATGCCAGCACTTCAAGCGCGATCCAGTCAATTTTGGCTTTTGTTTGCTGGGAAGCATCCACACAGTATGAGGTAATTAGTGGCAAATCCTCGGCTCTATCGGTTATAGGAGGAATCGATATGAAGCAAGGGTCCAATTTGGTTATCGGATGCTCACCTTGAATCACAATTTCGACCTTGATGCCTTCTATTTCAGGCAGAGATTGAATCCGTTTCTCTGTAAATTTGTCATGGCAAATGATTACTATTGGATAGGGTGGCGGGGATATAAGCCAGTCACTCAGAGTCGAAACGATCCTGATCATCTTCCCACTACCGTAAGTGACAAGAATATGTGCCACCAACCTCCGAACCTCCAGCAGGGGCTTATCAGCTTGTGCCTTCTCGACTACGGTCACGGGTTGCTTTTTTGCCAGCTTTGCCATTCAATTCAATCCTTCTATTGACGACCGAACCACACAGTGAACACATAGAAATTAGCGGTACTGTCACGGAAGTCAAAGCACAATTGTTTAGCACGCTGGGTACTGGGACTTGCGGAAAACCGTCGATGACCGACAGGAATGGTGGAACCATTAAGTACATTCGCGACATATTGCTACATTAGTGATACATATTGATACCTATTGCGACATATCACATATATCGTTGGGACTTGCGG
>JAWXAN010000040.1 GCA_034439475.1 Candidatus Zixiibacteriota bacterium | reverse complement strand
CCAGTCCTAAAGATTTAAGAGAACAAGTGTACTTCTACACTTAGATAGAATAGCGGTTTTCAGGGATAAGTCAAGGCAGATTATTGTTAGGACGGGATGAACTGAGATTGCAGCGTCGTCCCGTTTGATACGGAACTCCTCGCAACGACGTACTGGAAATGTCTGCTTTGATTTCTTGTAGCACACCGCTTGCGGTGTGATCTTAATGTTGGCGCGCGACAGGGACGTCCCGCGCGAAGAGATATTAACGTGTCAGGCGGGGCGCCCGACACCACAGAACGCTTGAGTCGTTGCGAAGACTCTTTGTCCTCGATTTGGTCTTTAATCTCTACTTGAATTCCACTTTGAGATTGAGCGTATCATTTTCCCGAATGACAAGCGCCTGTGTGCTTTGTCCTTTGCGGAATTTTCCAAGTGCCGACATATAGGCGTTGATGTCATCAATTTTATAATCACCGAGCTTGATAATGACATCACCCCGAAGAATGCCTGCCCGCTCGGCTGGCCTGTTCGCGGACACGCCATCGACCCGCAATCCCACAACCTCGGCGATGTAGTCGGGCATTATTCCAAGCGTCACAGAGAAGGAGCGTGCCATTTGTCCGGTTTCGTCTTTGGTTTTCTGAAAAGCGAGAGTGGTCTGGGTGCTGTCAAAATGGGATATAATCTCTGTGACAACGCCAAGCACTCTGCGGGTCCCTTCGAGGTTTATTTTGGAGGCAATATCTGAGGGTTTATGATAGTCCTCGTGCTGGCCAGTGAAGAAGAAAAGGACCGGAATGCTTGCGTTGTAAAAGGCCGTATGATCGGAAGGGCCGGTGCCGGTCTCTTTGAATGTCATTTTCATATCCGACCGGGAATAGGTGGCGAAGTAAGTCTTGAATGCCTCTGCCGTTCCGGTTCCGAAAATGCCCAATCCGCTGTCTTCAACTTTCAGGCGGCCAATCATGTCCATATTGAGCATCATACGGATCTTGTCTGGCGCGACTGTCATATTCTTTGCAAAATGATTTGAGCCAAGAATGCCGGTCTCTTCGCCTGAAAAGGCTATAAAAAGAAGCGAGTAGTTTGATGGTTCGGGCTGTTGAATAAAATATCGGGACAGTTCAAGCACTCCAGCAGTCCCCGAAGCGTTGTCATCGGCACCATAATGTATCAGGTGTTCGGTCCCGGTATAACGCGAAGCCGCGTTACCCCAGCCGAGATGGTCGTAGTGACCGCCTACGATGACTGTGCTGTCACTTTTGCCTTGAATAAATCCAATGACATTCATTCCAGTGTCTTTGACCCTTACAAGATCAGTGTTTCCCGACACACGGGTAATTTTGGGCTTTTGCAAGTCCAATCCGAGTTTTTTAAGCCCCGCGCGTTTAAGCCAAATTATCGGGATTTCTTTCACCGCAATACGTGTGGCTGCCATCGACGGGATGGTGTCATCCTGATTCAACGGGGTAACAAAAAAGATTGCGCTCACTTTATTGTCGATTGCCGTCGCGATTTTGTCGGTCAAAGAACTGAATTTGTCGAAATCAACATGCGGGAAAGAATCTGCCGATGGAGCATAGCGACGGATAAGCACAGGTTTGCCTTCGACAGATTTGCCGTCGTAGTCGTTGTACTGGCCATCGCCACTATTGATGCCGTAGCCGAGATCCATAACCTCGTTGAGAACAAAGACGCCGCTCGATGATTGAAGCAATGGCACATATTCCTCATGGAGGCGAAGCAATTTGCCGTTGATAAGTAGCGTGTTTCCTTGACCATACTCGGTACCTTTGGTGAATTCGAAATACTGGAACCAACTGTTATTGTCACCTTTGGGTGTCAGGCCTGAGGCCATGAATATCGACGCAATATACTGGGCGGCTTTTAATTCACCCGGCTCGCCGACCTCGCGTCCTTCCATTGAATCCGAGGCAAGGATACTAATATGTTTAAATATGGAGTCGGTTGAGATAGTATAGCCGGAGCTTCTTGTGTCTGCGGCCAAAGCCAGTGAAAGCCCGATGATGTAAAAATATGCTTTGAGCATCAAGAACCCTTTCATTGTGAATATTCTCTTTAACTGGGAGCAATATAGAGAAGTATTGACGTCGAGTCATGTAGATTTTTAACTCTGAATAGTTTGCCCATTGGCAAAAGATTACTATATTGCGATTGAAAGAGAAAATTCGGATGAAGAAAGCAAGGATCGAGTTTGCCTGACGACATCAAAATCACGAAGAACAAGAACGCATTTGGGAATATCCCGGATTTGTTGGTCGTCGCCGTCATACTCTTGGTGGCTATTATAGCATATTTGTTGTTTTTTGAGCGGCAAATTCCCGCATCGCCGACAACTCACGGCCAGACGGATTCCCGTCCGGGTATGAATTCCTCCTTGTTGAGCCAACTGCCGCAGGATTTCGGTTCTCTGGTAAGTCTGGGGCACAGTTTTATGGACTCTGCTAATTATCCGATGGCCGCCGAGGTTTATGCCCGGGCGCTAGCCATCGACAGCAGTTCTTTGGATCTTCGGACTGATTATGCTACATGCCTGAATGGTATGGGCCTTCCCGACAGGGCTATCGATGAGTTTCGCAGAGTTCTTGTAATCAATCCGAGCCACATGGTGGCCCATTTTAATTTAGGGATTGTTTTTCAGGCGAAGAACGCTATGGATTCTGCGAGAGCGCATTGGCAGGAGTATTTAAATCTCGACCCCAATGGACCGGCCGCCCAGTCGGTAAGAAATTTACTTCAGGAGACGAAACCATAGTTTTATCAATCGAGAGTTTGATAGTGCCGTTTGTGTTTGTTTGACTTATTATAGTACGAGGTAATGATGGCACACAAACTCTTCTCTGCTGGACTCATTGCGGATTTAATAGACTTTATTTTCCCTGCCTTGTGCGCTGGTTGCGGTAGCTATTGCGAAAACAGAAGCGGTCTCTGTGAACTCTGCAATAAACAAATCCAAACATTTTCAAAGCCGTTTTGTTTGGCCTGCCTCACACAGGCCGATATTGAAAAGAAATGTCCGCATTGCAAAGAAGTGATGACTCCGCTGTTTGCCTATGGCGACTATTCCGGTCCCCTCAAAGAAATAATTCGTCAGTTGAAATTTCATGGTGTGACGACACCTGTCAACTCAATAGCCGGGAGACTTCATGCCCAGTTCGCTGACCTTATCGAGCCGTTAACAGCCGATACTCTTGTCCCCATTCCGCTCTATTCAGGCAGGGAATACCATAGAGGTTATAACCAAGCCGAACTCTTTGCGCAAGCGATAAACGGTCAGTGCTCCATGTCTGTGAATACGGACTTACTGTTTCGAAATGTAAAAAAGAAGGAACAGGCGAAACTTCGCTTTGAGGATCGCATCGAAAATATTAAAAACGTGTTTGAATATGCGGAACCAGCGGATGACAACCAGTCCGGGTTGAGAATTATTCTGGTCGATGATGTCATCACCAGCGGTGAAACTGTCAAAGAGGCAAAAAAAATCCTTGAGCAGAATGGACATTTTGTTGTGGGCGTGATGGCAATGGCGCATGGGGTATGAAAGAAGGGGTATCGATGAAAACCGCAACTGGCGGGTCAGCCGAGATGTATGTGGAGGATTTCCTACACCATCTTCGCCTTGAGCGGGGGTTGTCTAAGAACACAGTTGACTCCTATCGAAGCGACCTTTTTTCATTCTTTTCCGGCGCATTAATAAAAGCACCCAAAGATATCACGCCCAGGAACGTAAATGATTATTTCAGCGGCTTGAGCAAAAAGGGACAAAAACCATCGACCCTGGCAAGAAAGATTTCCTCCCTTTCGCTCTTCTTTGAGAGGCTTCAGTCGCTTGGAATCGTTTCGACAAATCCAAGCGTTGCATACTCTGCGCCCAAGATATCCCGTTATCACCCCGATTATCTTTCTGTCAAGGAGATTGAATCAATTATCGCGTCGGTCGAAACCCTTTCAAAAGAGAAGTTTCGTGATCGCGCGATCCTTGAGATTCTCTACGGGAGCGGGCTTAGACTTTCAGAATTGATTGGACTCGGCTTGAGCAATGTGGAATTTGAAGCCGGTTTCATACGAGTGACCGGCAAAGGAAACAAGCAGCGTATTGTGCCGCTTGGAGGATTTGCCAAAGAGGCGTTGGTTGCGTACATACATCATCAATCACCAAACAACCCAACTTTCGGCAATTCAGCCATTTTTGTCAGTCGGCTCGGTAAACCCTATTCACGGGTCGGGATGTGGAAAATCATCAAAGAGTTGGTTCATCAAGCCGGGATAACCAAAAAGGTCACCCCCCATACTTTCAGGCATTCTTTTGCAACGCATTTGCTTGAGGGAGGAGCGGACCTGCGGACAGTACAAGAAATGCTTGGGCATGCCGATATATCTACTACGGAGATTTACACCAGAATAGACCGGGACTATATCATTGCCGAACATCGAAAGTATCACCCTCGAGAACTTGCGGGCTTCAAATGAGACATCATTTGGTCACGGCCTTGTTTATCATTTTGCGATAAAACAAAACGGCGTTAGCCTCGACTTTCATCTCAAGCAATTTTTCAAAGGGAAAGAACTCTCCTTTCATTTTTTCGACGATTTCGAAAAGCTGGTGACAATCTGTCAGAGGCACCAGATCAATGTCATCCTCGTCGGCGGGAAATCTGATTTTTTTAAAGAGCTTGAGTTGATTCAGGCGATAAAGCAGAACGTATTTCTCTCAATTATTCCGGTAATCCTGTATCATCCTGAGCCGAGCAACGAGACGATCATCGCGGCGTACGAAAACGGGGCGGAAGACTTCATTCATGGCGAGTGGATAGAGAAACTTGTTGAAGTTCGCATCCAGCGGGTCATTGCAAGAAGTATACGCGATCTATCGGTTAATCCCTCAACCCGTTTGCCGGGTCCGGCAATGATTGAAGAGGAGATAAACAGACAACTTGCAATGAAGGCAACCTTTGCTGTCTGTTACGCCGACCTTGATAATTTTAAGGCCTTCAATGACTATTACGGCTACTCTTTCGGCGATAAACTCATCAAACTTACGGGACGGATTATCCGTGACACGGTTTTCGATACCTGTCGCGAGGGATTTGTCGGCCATATTGCCGGAGATGACTTCATCTTTATCATACCGGATGATTTGATTTCAAATGTATGCGGCTGGATAATTAAGTGTTTCGATGCCTTTGCCCCCAATTACTATGAGAGCGAAGACATCGAAAGGGGATTTATAACAATTGAAAATCGCAAAGGGATAATTGAGAGCTTTCCGATACTGTCGATCTCAATTGCGGTTGTTTCGAACTCAACACGACAATTCGGTCATATGGGCGAATTGTCAAAAATACTGGCGGAGCTAAAGAGAGCCACGAAGCAGCTCCCCGGCTCAAATTATATGGTCGATCGAAGAAAAGACCATTAGCGCCAGCCTCAGTCTTTCGAATCCTTAAAAGAGAAATAGGCCAGTAATCCTGCCACACAGGAGAACATCAGCAGGGCGAGCCAAGGTCCAAAAGCTCCGCCGAGGCTTCCCAGCATCCCCTCATGGGCGTCATAGTATCCGGCAAATGTAACCGAGGCTCCGATCAGGAAGGCCACTAGCACACCAATCAGGGCATCACCAGCGACCATGCCGGAGCAGAATAGAATACCTCTGAAACTTCGCTGAGTCTTTTTACTTTCAGGCGAAAATTTGTCAACGGCCATAGCAACTAATCCGCCAAGCAGTATGGGGGATGAAAGTGAGAGCGGCAGATAGAGTCCGATGGCAAAGGGGAGTGAGCCGATGCCCAATAGTTCGATTGAGAGCGCCAGCATTCCACCCACAAAAATCGGAGTCCAGGGGAGATTGGAATTCATTACTCCTTCGACCAGCGTCGCCATGACATTGGCCTGAGGTGCGAGCAACGGAGTTCGGGTTGTGTCACCGGCGACAAAGCCGAAGGCGTCATTCAGATAGTACAGTGTGAAACCCATCGCCAGAGCGGGAAAGACAAGTCCGATAAATTCAGTGAGCTGCTGCTTCCACGGAGTTGCACCCAGAAGGTATCCGGTTTTGAGATCCTGCGCGATGTCGCCTGACATGCACACGGCGATGCAGACAATTGTTCCGATAGACATGGCCGTAATCATTCCGGGGATGCCCGAGACTCCAAATTGAATGAGCAGGAGACAAGTGACCAAAAGGGTCGCGATAGTCATTCCTGAAACCGGCGATGACGAAGAACCGACAAGCCCGACAATTCGCGCGGCTACTACGACGAAGAAGAATCCGAATAGCGTTGCTATCGACGCGCCCAGAAAACCAAGCTGGCTTCCGGGTAGAAAAGTCATTATGACGACGATTACCAAAACACCAATCACCACCCATTTCATGGAGAGATCACGAGTTGTACGCGGAACAGTGTTCGAATCTACCTTCTTTCCTGTCAGTTCCTTTAAGCCGTGACCGAAGGACGAAATAATCACCGGAAAAGCCTTGATGAGTGACACGAACCCACCCACAGCAACAGCGCCAACGCCTAAATATTTTATGTACGATCCGCGAAGCTGCGATGCTGTCATGTCATTAAGCGGAATTGTCCCCGGAGGAATAATAGCATCAGGGATATAGCCGCCTATAAATGAAAGCAACGGGCCGATTCCCAAATATCCCAAAACCGCGCCGCTGAACATGAGGGCGGCGATCCGTGGGCCGATAATATAGCCGACGCCCATTAACGCAGGAGTGGCATCAATGCCGACTGTCCCGCCTTTGAGTAGTCCTCTGAATTCATAGTTGACAGATTCTGGCCAAACTTTAAACATGTTGTAGCAAATTTTATACGCCGCCCCAATTCCAATTCCGGTGAAAACGAGTCGGGCTTTGCCGCCGCCTTCATCGCCCGCCATAATAATCTCAGCGCATGCTGTCCCTTCGGGAAAGGCAAGTTTGCCATGCTCTTTCTCCACAAGGTATTTGCGCAGAGGAATCATAAGGAGGATTCCCAAGCTTCCGCCAAGCATCGCGAGGAGAAAAATATCGAGCTTTGACACAGTATGTTGGTAGCCTGCGGCTACAAGCTGTTCGTTGGCCGACCAGATGAAAAAAGCAGGTATTGTGAAAATAATCCCCGCGGCAAGCGATTCTCCGCTGGAACCGATTGTTTGGACTATATTATTCTCGAGAACTGTTCCTTTGTTTTTTCTGAATAATAGCTTAAAAACAGCCATGGATATAACGGCCGCTGGAATCGAGGCCGATACGGTTAGGCCGAATTTTAGTCCGAGATAGGCATTGGCGATCCCAAAGACGACTGCTATTATAGCGCCAAGAATTACAGCTCTCCATGTTACTTCCGGCACAGTTTCGGTGTCGGCAATGAATGATTTGAAGACTTTAGGTTTCTCTTTTTTTGCTGAGTCTGCAACCTGCATGACACCTCCTCGGCCTGTATCAACTGATGATTTTTAGCTAAAAAAGCATCAAAGTTGTGGAATGTCAAGGATTTAGTGTATATCGCAAGCCCAGACCGCCTCTTTGCGGAAGGGCTCTCAGAAGTGGCAGTGTGTTTGCTTAATAATCTTTGGAGAAGCCATGGCCGACGCAGAATCTGTGTCTGCCCAGAGAGGTAGACTTTGTTGACCTTGAAAATTTGCATAATTGCCTAAGTTTTTGTTTTGACGCGATTTTATGAAACTGTTATCATAATGGCGTGTTCAACTCTCAGACAGGCAAAAGAGGAAGAATCTTCTTTTTTTATTCGCATTTATAACAAGATTGAGCGCAAAAAACCTTGACAACGATAGCAGAGAAGTGTAATATGCCTGTAGGTAATCTAACGCCGATACTGACTAATCCGATTGCAAACGAGTTTTGGTCATTCATACAGGCACACAAATCGTATTGTGGAATAGGAAGCGGCTGCTGGGAACGAGGGATTGTTCTGAAGCCTTGTCAGCCTTATCATCAACCAGTTTAGCCCTGAGGGGTGAACCTTGTTCAAACGTTTTAAAACCATGACAGTAGTCGTTGCTGTACTTATGGCTCCGGCTCTGATTCTTGCCGCGGGGAACCGCTTAGCTCCTTCCAAGGCAACAGCAGGAACGGACAACACAATCACTATTCCTTTGGAAATTTCCAACTTGGATGGTCTAATGGCTATGGACATTCCGTTAAAGTTTTCTGAAGGCGTAACTCTCAAAGAGGTTACCTTCGAAAACACACGTACGGAATACTTTGATCTGAAGTTGTCTAACATCAATAACGAGAAAAACACTGTCGTTATCGGTATGATCAGCCAAGCGTCCGGTGAACGCAAGCCGGAGCTCACTGCTGGCGAAGGTGCCGTTGCAAACCTTGTGTTTACCATTGATAATCCTGCGATTACAGAAGTGACTTTGGAAGCGGTGAAGCTTGAATCTCCGCACCACTCGCTACTCTTCATCTATCGCGAAGATGGCGCAAACGGCTCCGTACACACCCGTGTCGAGCCCAAGTTCGAGAATGTTACAGTCTCTCTTTCAGGCATCACCCCGGATGGAATGCCGAAAGAATTCAGTCTGAACCAGAACTATCCTAATCCGTTTAACCCGTCGACCCAAATCGCGTTTGCTTTGCCAACCGCTTCAAAGGTCGAATTGTCAATCTTCAATGTGCTTGGCCAGAAGGTCAACACTGTTGTCGACGGTGACATGCCAGCGGGGAATCACACGGTAACCTGGGACGGCCGAAATGCGAGTGGAAGCTCCGTGTCAAGCGGTGTCTATTTCTATCGCATCGTTGCCGGATCGAATATCCAGACCCGCAAGATGATGATGTTAAAGTAAGGATATTCTTACTTAGTTAGTTATATTACGCGTTCAATAAAGTGTCGAAGGCCTTTTGCGCTAGTCACGCAAGAGGCCTTTTTTCATTTTTCCTCGCACATTCTGCTCTCAAAAGTACCCCTATCATAGTAGCTATTGCGTAATTGCGCTATAGGCCCCCCTCTGACATGTTCTCGTGCCTCAAAAGTCATTGAATAGAAGTCGATTAGGAGACAGTGTGAGCCACAGGGACAATATGGCACAGTTTTTGTATATGTACAGCCTACCAGTGAATTCGGTCAACTTACCAGAGCCGTATATGTGAGTGTACGTTCGTGTTCGAGATTATTGTCGGTCTTTCTTGGCGGTTATACCGTTGATAATGCGTTTCACTGGCATGTGAGAAAAAAAGGACTCCGAGTCATCTCGAGGTCTTATTCGCACTATCCTGTCTGTACACAGCAAGGCTGTCCGCTCTTTTCCCTTGACTTAGGACGCCCAAGCTTCTACCATGGCCGGAACTTGGGAGAGGACTACACTATTCTAACTGCCTTTAATAACTGGCTCAAAAATTTTGCGTTTGAATCTCAGCGCCTCGTTTTCTTTTCATTCAAGATGACGCTTTCGGTTTTCGGCCGGCCATTCTATTTTACTGAGACACTTGAGCAAATGTATCTTATCGGAGTGGGTTCGCTCTATCTGGTCGTACTGACTGGAATATTTGCCGGACAAGGCTTTGCTCTGGCCTTCTCGCAGGAATTGGCTGATTTTGGGGCAAAAGACTATCTCGGACGAATAATGGCCATTGCTATTATTCGAGAACTCGGACCGACCTTGACGGGCCTGATGGTCGCCTCGCGGGTTGCCGCAGGGATTACCGCCGAGATTGGCGCTATGAAGTCATCGAATCAGCTCGATGCCATGACCGCCTTCGGCATTGATCCCATCAGGAAGATTGCCGCACCGCGGCTTATTGCGCTTTTTATTATGGTCCCGGTACTGACGATTCTGATGGACGTCATCGCTATCTTCGGTGGATGGGTTGTTGCCGTGCTCATATCACATGTATCGTCAACATTGTACTGGGCGAGTGTGAAAGAACGACTTGTTTTTGGGAATCTATTTATTGGAATATTCAAACCATTCGTGTTCTCATTTGTGATTGCCTTTATTTCTTGTTATAAAGGATTTACATCAGAAGGCGGGACTAAAGGGGTAGGGCAGGCAACCACTAATTCGGTGGTGCTGGCATCGATTACAATTCTCATTGTGAACTTCTTTATCACCAAGGTCATATTTACTTATATCAAAGGGTATTTATGATCGAGTTCAAACATGTACACTTCTCCTATGGAGAGCGCCCTATTCTTCAGGATGTAACATTCAATCTCAACAACTCAGAATCGGTCATAATTATGGGGCCATCCGGATCAGGCAAATCGACAATACTGCGGCTTATTCTTGGTCTTGAGTTTCCTCAGCAAGGGGAAATACTTATCAACAACGAGAGTCTTCGCTTTATGAAGGAGAAAGAACGTCGTGAAGTCCGGAAACATATCGGAATGGTATTTCAGGATGGCGGGTTATTTGATTCTTTAACTGTCGGCGAAAATGTGGGCTATTATTTATTTGAGCACACCAGCCTGCCCCTGCATGAAATCGAGCAGCGAGTAGTTGAAATGCTTGGCTTTGTTGATCTTGAATCCGAGGAAGTCATCGACAAACTGCCGGAGCAGCTTTCGGGGGGAATGCAACGGAGAGTCGCTATTGGGCGCGCACTACTTTCAACGAGCCCAACGATAATGCTCTACGATGAACCAACCACAGGCCTTGATCCACAGGCCACTCAAAAGGTTTTGGGGCTTATGAACAAGCTCACACGAGAAAAATCGATTTCTACTATTGTTGTCACTCACCAGATTGCAGACGCCTTCACACTTGCCGACCGCTTTATGATTATATATGATGGTATGCTGGTGTTCGATGGAAATTTGGAAAAGCTCCGCGCCAGCGGCGATGAGAGGGTGCTTGAATTTCTGGAACCCTTTCGTGCTTCGCACTCGCTGGTAGTTAATAAAGGATTTGTAAATGGCGACTAATAATGAAGTGTCTATTTTTCGGACGTTTGAAGTTCAACCAGAATCGATCGGGTAAATAAAATGAAACGTTCTATAAATATTGGCTGGGGTCAATTGCGGGTTGGTCTTCTTATCATGTTTGCCATAGCCGCTCTCATGTGGGCTTCACTCGGCGGGGGCGGGACATCCATTTTTGACAAGAAACAGCATTTTGTGGCGTATTTCAGGAACGTCAATGGGCTCTTGAACGGCTCGCCGGTTTGGATGTCCGGTGTCGAAGTCGGCAACGTCAAAAAGGTCGAGTTTGTCAATTTGGATTCTCTTCGCCAAGTAAAAGTAATTGCCAGGGTAAAAGAGGATCTTTGGCCAATGCTTACGCCCGGGACAGAAGTGCAGATTGGCACTATTGGCTTCCTTGGCGATAAATACGTTGAAATTATTCCCGGACCGGTAGGCAAAGGATCTGTTGCTGAGGGGGCGACACTACCAACTCGAGATGTCGGCGATGCTTCATCAATGTTGAAGGCAGGAGAAAAGGCTCTTTTAAGTGCGGGTGCGGTGGTCAATAACCTTGACACTTTGCTCTCGAATATCAACAACGGAGAAGGGACGCTGGGCAAACTTGCAACAGACAGCAGTTTGCATATCGAAATGGTGCAACTGATTAGAAATCTCACAAAGCTGACCTCCTCGCTCCAAATTACCCAAGACAAGTTGAGTACATCAATCGGCTCAATGTCCTCTTCAGTCGCATCATTGAGCAATCAGATTCAGAACAAAAGCGGCACGCTCGGACAGTTGTTAAATGACCCGAAGCTCTATGATAACCTGAACTCGACGACCGCCCGTCTTAATAGTGTGGTCGCCAGGATACATGCTTCAGAGGGAACGTTGGGACTGTTGGTGAGCGATACGGGAATGTACAAAGAGGTGGTTAACCTTGTGGTGAGGATCAATAATCTTGTGGCGGATATAGAGCAAAACCCACGCAAGTATTTTAAGGTCTCTGTGTTTTAGAGAAGCACAGCGCAATCAGACGACTTCGACTGCCAGCATATATTCAAGCAATTTCATTACGCTTTCTTTGCCGACATTGCCAACTTCAAGAGCCGGCCCCACGCATGTGGGACAGCCTTCTACGCACTGACACACTTTTACATGTTCATAGGCGGCCTCAAAAAGTTTATCATTTTCGGCATACAATTTTTCTGCAAGACCGACACCACCTGGAATATTTTCATAAATGTAGACGGTCGGACGCTCGGTAAACGGCGCTCGTACCTGTGAAATAGAGCGCAGGTCCCGGCTGTCGCACATTACCCAGAGCGGCGCCATTTTGCCGAGGATATTGGCCAGGCCACGAAGCGCGCCGGCAAATTCCGAATTGCTTATTCCAAGTTTGAATGTAATGTCAGCAGGAAAAGAATACCAAAATGCGCTGGTGTGCATTTCAAGCTCGGGCATGGTGAGATGTCCTGAACCGACATTTTCATGGGTATGAAACTTAATCTTTTTGAAGAGAACCGTGACACTTGTGACCGATACATCACCGCATTGAATGCGAGCATCATCAAGAGAGATGGTTTCGCTATTAACCTCGAGCACCTTGAGCGTCGTCTTCGTTTCGGCGTCGGTATAGTAGTTGACAGATACTTCCTTTACATAGGCCTTCTTTCCATCCCAATCCAATTTTGTCACCTGATACTGCTCGGCTCCGTGCAGATAAATAGCCTCGGGATGTAAAAAAAGGGGAGCGGAGAACCAATCGACTTCTCCGATAACAGCCGAGTTCTTTGATTCATTCAAAATGACGAAATTATCTGGTGAAGCTGATCTGAGCGAGACCTGCTGTGCCGGGTAAATCTCGGACGACCAGTGATATCGATTTCCGCTGCGGCGCACCAGTTTTTCTGATGCAAGAAAATCGAGAATCTTGCCAACCGCGAGATCGCCGGTATATTCCTGGATAGTGAACGGCAATTCGAAAGCAGCGCATTTGATATGATTCGTTCGGATTATCAGGTTGTCAGGATCAATAATTCCATTTTCAGCTGTTTTCTCAAAAATATACTTGGGTTCCGCGCAGAGAAACTGATTTATGGCCGAAGAATTGGCGACCATGATTGTCAACGACATACCAGATCGACGGCCTGCGCGTCCGGCTTGTTGACGAAGGGAGGCGATTGAGCCGGGGTAACCGACAATAATCGAGACATCCAATGAGCCAATATCCACGCCAAGTTCGAGGGCGTTTGTAGAAACAACTCCGGTTATGGATCCGGAGCGGAGACCTTGCTCGATTCGCCGACGTTCATTGGGGAGATAGCCGCCTCGATAACCAGCTATCGAAATACCCTCGCCAAACGAGCCTTGCAGTTCCTTTTGCAGATAGGTCAGGATGACCTCGACATAGAGTCTGAAATGGGCGAAGACTATTGTTTGAATATTCTGCTTCAAGAATAACGAGGCTAAACGAGAGGCCTCATTAATCGATGATTTTCGGATACCGAGCTGTTTATTGATGACCGGCGGGTTATAGATGGCAAAGTGCTTTTCGCCTGATGGAGCGCCATTGTTGTCTATCAGCATGACAGGCCGGCCGATTATGCGGCTTGAGAGTTCTCTCGGATTTGCAATAGTCGCGGAGCAGCAAATAAATGTCGGATTCGAACCGTAGAATTGGCATATGCGATGAAGCCGCTTAATAACATTGGCCAAATGCGAACCAAAGACGCCGCGATAGTGGTGAACTTCGTCGATGACGACAAAGCGCAGATTCTCAAAGAGTTTTATCCATTTTGTGTGATGCGGCAGAATACCGGCATGAAGCATATCCGGGTTAGTTACGACTATATGTCCCGCGGAACGAATCGCGCGACGGGCATCATTTGGTGTGTCGCCGTCAAAGGTGTAGGTCTTGATGTCGACTTCCAGCTGCTGGATAAGAGAGTATAGCTCAGCAAGCTGATCCTGTGAGAGGGCCTTGGTTGGAAAGAGATACAGCGCTCGAGAATCCGGATGTCTGAGAATATGATTGAGCACAGGGAGGTTGTAACAGACCGTTTTTCCTGAGGCGGTGGGCGTAACCACAACCACGTCCTTGTCATCTGAGACTGCTCTGAAGGCATCGGCCTGATGAGTATAGAGTTGTTCGATACCGCGCGTTTTGAGCGAGTCCACCAGACGCTGGTCGATTTCCGAAGGGAAATCAACACACCGAGCATCGCGGGCGGGGTATGTTTTCCAATGGGTGATATTTCCGGCTAAATCTTTATCCCTTTTCAGAGAATCAATTATCTGTTCAAGGTTCATGGAGCGAGAACGGAAATAAACTATATTGTAATATTGGTCAGGTTCCGGCGGCAAATATCACAGAACTTCTCTGACTTGCTATCTATATCCAGCATTACCTTACTAAAATAATTTACACATCTCGGATTGCGGCAGGCAATAAGCTCATACATATGAGCCAGCATATGTACCGACTCTTTATAGAGGCGCGGGTAAATGCGGGTCTCGTCCTCGGGCAGTCCATAAAACTCCTGACGGATATTGTACAGAGAAATAATTGCAGTGCCGGAAAGCCTGTCCACACAACTCATTATATGATTGTCTTCGGGCAAATAAAGATCTTCTTCGCAAACCGCGATGACCTTCTCGCGGCTGTTAGCTTTGCTTCGTTCGATTTTGGAAAGAATAACCTGGGCGTAGTATTGATTGCGGACGACATTAAAGGCCTCTGGCGGCATCTTCATCCCTTTAAGGATATCGACCGAGCGATTGAAAATTGGTCCGACATTGGATGCCAGTTTATTGACCATCATAAAATCAACATCGCCCATCGGGACGACTACAATTTTTGACTTTAGAAGTGAAACTCCAACTACTGGCGCCATAACAATCAGCCGTAAATTATCGTCTCTTCACGAATCGCACCAAATCCGTCCGATCCATCTCTGCCCTGATGAATTCGGTCCTTCTGAGTTGCTGACTTTTCCACAAGGGAAATATACAGCTTTGCCGCTCAAATATTACAAAAAGTATCTGCGAGTTCATTTTATTTTTGTATTTATTGCCTGATGTATCACAAATTATCCCTGCCGGTTAACAATCTAACAGTTTGTGAACATCCCAGTCGGGAGGCTCCTAAAGTCACAAAGTGTTCACATTGTTCCACCGTCCGTATGCCGCCTGATGCCTTCACATGAATCTTGCCATCTGCTGCCCTGAATAGCAACGCAATATGATGAGGCGAGACCTCTCCGAAAAATCCGGTCCCCGTTTTAACAAACTGAGCGCCTGCGTCGATAACCGCTCGCGTTGCTCCGACCTGCTGATTTTCCGTCAGTAAAGGACATTCGATTATCACTTTAAAAATAATCCTCTCGGGCAAGAGTTCGCGGATACGTTTCATCTCGCTGCCAGCTTCGATGAAATTTCCTGAAACAAGCTGACCGATATTGGCGACCATGTCTATTTCATCGGCCCCATCTTCAACTGCTATCTCGGCTTCATATACTTTTACGTCGGTACGTTGGGCTCCGAGCGGAAAACCGACAACAGAAACGATTTTCACTGAGGTTTCTTTAAGAAACTGCTTTGCATGGCCAACCCAGACAGGATTGACGCACACTGCATAAAGTGAGAGAGAGGCAGCCTCCTGACACAATTGCCGAACTCCCGATTCAGTCACATCGGGTCTAAGAGCGGAATGGTCTATGAGAGAGGGCAGTCTTTCCAGAAATGGCTTTATTATCATCGGACAATTTATTTATGAGAAGATAGATTTGCGAAATGACAGACCATACCCGGAATATTCAATGAAGAAAATATCAGCCAAAGTTGCGGCGATATCAGCAAAGGTTCCCCGGGTTCCGAGGTTGATTCCTGCTCTGACATGTTTGCCATATATAAGCAACGGTACATACTCTCTGGAATGGTCGGTCGATGTTTTAATAGTCGGATCACAGCCATGATCAGCGGTTATTATAAGCAAATCGTGTTCTCGAAGGAGAGGGAGAAGGTCACCAAGCCGTTTATCGAACTCCTCCAAGCCTCGTTTGAATCCTTCCTCATCATTTCTGTGCCCCCAGATTTGATCGAAATCCACGCAGTTTGCGAATATGAGATGGTTTCGATTGTCATGTTCTACTGCATTTTGAATCGCAGACATGACTTCCTGATTGTTCGACGTCTTTATTGATTCCGTGATTCCCCGGCCTGCGAAGAGGTCATAGATCTTTCCGATCGCCAAGGTATCGCAGTTTCTTTTGATGAGCAGATCAAGAATGGTATCAGTCGGGGGGAGACGCGAGAAATCTTTCCGGTTTCCAGTTCTGACAAAGGCTCCGGGTTTACCGACAAAAGGCCGGGCAATAACCCGTCCGACATTATATTTGTCGACGCAGACATTCCGGGCAGAACGGCAAATTCTGTACAAATCCGGAATTGGGAAAAGATCTTCATGGGCGGCAATCTGAAACACTGAATCAGCCGAGGTGTAGATAATGACTGCGCCGGTTTTTAGGTGCTCCTCTCCAAGTTTGTCAATTATCTCTGTTCCACTCGCAGCAACGTTTCCAATTATCTTGACATGAGCTGATTTTTCAAATGTTCGGACAAGTTCATCGGGAAACCCATTTGGGAAAACAGGAAAAGGCTCATCGAGAATAACCCCGGCCATTTCCCAGTGTCCCGTGGTCGAATCTTTCCCAGCGGACTTCTCCGCCATTTTTCCATAACAGCCTATAGGCGAGTTGTGCGCAGGGATACCTTCAATCGGCGTGATATTCCCCAGCCCCAGACTTTGACAGACGGGCATATTCAATCCCCCGATAGATTGTGCCAGGTTTGGCAATGTCGCCGAACCTGTATCGCCATATTGGGCGGCATCAGGAAGTTCGCCAACTCCGCAGGCATCGATCACGATGAGAATTACCCGGTTGAAAGACATGAAAAAAGGTAGAAAATAAAAATTGAGGTGTAAATAACAAAGGCGGGTCTGGTATCACCTTTGTTATGCTGAGATTTTTCCCGCTCCTGCCTAATGAGAAGCATGAAAAGTGTCTTTAGGTAGAAGTCACGCTTTTCTCTCGCTTGGTCAGAACCAACTCGACGTCGTACTCGGCTTTTGTTTTGGATGAGACGGCTATACCGTCTCGATACATTCGTCGGTCACCATCGATAACTCGCTTTTCGCGTTGGAGGACAAAAACCCCTTCGGTGTAGGAATGATAGCACACTCCTGTGAGTGTAATTCGGTTCACGCCTGAAATAAAGTCCTTTTTAGCCGGATCGGGCTGGATTGGAATAACAAGTCGGCCTTCGTATTCAATAACGACGCAGTCGTATCCTTGCTCACGAACAAAAGCCGTGACACGATACATTGTCGATGTTTGCAACGGAATATCTTCATGGACAATCTTGCTCGTTTGTGTCCAGGTCTGGCCGACTGTTACTTCCTCTGCGGGGAAGACCGGCCAGGCCTGGTCAATAAAATTTTTCATATATGTCAGGTCGCCTTTCTCTTCGGGAGAGGCATATTCAATGTCGATCAATTTGCCGCGTGGGGAAAGAGAAATGATAAGCTCTTCCCCTTGGAAGCTGGTATCGATAACTGAAGAGTCTTTGTGATTTACCGTTCTCTGTTTATAAAAATTTGTCTGTAAGATTTCAGCCACAGAGTCATCTACAATTCTCCGCGTCGTTTCCTCGGTTAAAATGGTCAGCTCGTTTGACCTGTCGAATGTGATAGAATCCCCTTCGATACCTTTGGCGCTTCCCTTGAAGGTTGTCGTGAAGTAAGTCTTCGTCCCGGGTTCGCTCTTTAACCGAAGCGTGACTGCCTTCTCGCCTGTTGAACAGGAAATACAGAGCGCGGCAAGGAGTGAGAGTGAAAAGATGGCGGTTGTTGGTTTCAAAGTGAGGCTTTCTGTGGAATATGTCTGAATTGTTTTTCTCTCATTTATCGAGTCGCAAGCAGGTCGGGAAGCATCTCTACCCTTCCAAGCAGACCGGGGGGGGACATCATCAACATTCCCTTGGTGATATAGAACTGTTCGGCTTGGCTGTTAATGGAGCTATTATCGTGGTCAACAAGCCAGCCCATTGATCCGACGGTCGTCGTCTGTGAGACTGCCATGTGTAAAGGGTTAGACCGCTGTTGATACTTTGTTCCGAGGGTAACGGCGGTGAAGAAAATTGCCAGTGAGGCGGCTACCGATAAAAGTGCACGGAGAAGGCCCCGACGCTGATTTTGGCGCTCCGCCTCGGAGTAGACCGGAATAACGCGGGGAGTTTCGGAATTGACAGTTTTGGCTAATATAAGTTGTATGGTTTCGTCCCAGTACTCCTGACCGGGTTCGGGCGCTGTTTGGGCGCTCAATAAACTCCTCAGACGAGCTAAGGCATTGTACTCGTTGCTGCATTCTGTGCAGGATTCAAGGTGTAATTGAACCTGTTGGGTCTGGGCAGTTTCGAGTTCACGGTCTATATAGTCGTCAAGGAGCGACATCGCATGGTGGCACGTCATATTTACTCCTCTTTCGCAAGTCGCTTCTTTAAGATGTTCTTCAATTTAGATCGCGCAATGTGGAGATTTGATCGAACGGTGGCCTCCGGACAGTTGAGAATCACAGCTACTTCGGCCTTGGTATGGCCTTCAATGTCGTGAAGAACGACTGTAATCCGCTGCTTTGGAGGGAGGGTGGCAAGGGCCCGATTTATCTCCGTCATGATTACCCTGTCCTCGAAATCGTCTCGCGGTGTTCTCACCGATCTCGCCAAGTCAAGCTGGGAGTCGGACGGCAGACCGATTAACTCGTCGGAAATCTGGATGTGTCCTTTGCGTCTCCGCAGCATATCTATGGCATAATTGGTAGCGATACGTACCAAGAACGAGGTAAACGTGTTTACATTCAGCAACTCCTTCTTTTTCTTGTATACCCGGACAAATGTTTCCTGTACAACTTCATCGGCGTCCAAGTGATTCCTGACAATCTGAAAGGCCACTTGGTAAATTTTTTTCCGATATCGAGTTACCAACTCCGTAAAAGCGGCAGAATCTCCCTCTACAAATCTCTGAACCAGTTCGGGTATATCATTTGTCATTCCCCAGTTGTCTGACCTCTGCTGTTGATATATAGACGCACAAGTGGTTTAGCTGTTTAATCTCTAAATTCATACTGCTTGCTATTTGTTCAAAGATTGAGCAATAATGTATACTTGTCAATGTTTATTTGGACAACGACTTAGAGGGAATTATCGGTCATGGCTGAAAATCCGTCATTACCCGGCAAGTATAAATACTTTACGGTTGGCGCAATCGGGACATTCATGGCGACTCTGGATGGCTCGATCCTGAATGTCGCCCTTCCGACAATTTCACGGGACCTGAATGCCCCGATTGATCTCGTGGCCTGGGTTGTGCTGTCATACAGTCTCACACTTATTTCACTGATGCTCATTTTCGGGGCTTGGGTTGACCGTCGAGGTTATTTTTTTGGTTACCAGTTCGGTTACATCTTTTTCATACTTGGTTCAATTCTCTGCTCGCTTGCGACAAACATTGAGATGCTTCTTTTCGGGCGCGTGGTGCAGGCCGTGGGAACTGCCATGTTTGCTGCTATCGGGCCTGGGTTAGTTACAACCGTCTTTCCCAAAGAAGAGCGAGGGAAAGGGATTGGGCTGATGATTATGATGGTCTCGGCAGGCTTCATGATCGGCTTTCCACTCGGAGGGGTGATGCTTGGGATATGGACATGGCATTCCCTTTTTATTGTGAATCTGCCCATAGGCGCGGTCGGGCTTTGGTTTGTCTATGCCTATTTTGGCCGCCTTCCGAAGCCGGAGAAAAAGGGGCCGTTTCCTTTGAGAGGTGGGATCGCTGTATCACTGACTTTGGTAACATTTACTTACGCCCTATCGCTTCTTGATAATCGCGCAGTCAGCGATCCTCTTGTCTTGGGTCTTGTTGCTCTCTCAGTGATGTCATTTGTTATTTTCATTTTCAATGAATCGAAAGCAGAGACCGCGTTAATTGGATTGGGCATTTTCAAAAACCGGCTTTTCACCTTGTCCATCTCCGCTCAGACAATGCAATTTCTCGCAACGTCAGGAGCAATTGTTTTGCTCCCTTTTTATTTCGAGGAAGTACTTGAATATGCGCCAAAAGATGTCGGGTTGCGGCTTTTCATCCTGCCAATTATGATGTTTGTCTTTGCGCCGCTTTCAGGACGATTGTCAGACAAGATCGGCTTTCGCCTGCTCACAACTTTCGGCTTGGTCGTAATCGGACTTGGTTTGCTTATGATCTCAAACTTTACCCTGACTACAACCGATCCATTCATATTTACCAGTCTCGCTCTCCTGGGTGCCGGAGTCGGGATATTTAGCACGCCAAACTCGTCGGCCTTGATGGGCTCAGTTACTGAAAAGGAAAGGGCGATAACATCGGGGATTTTGGCGACCAATCGGAATATCGGAATGGCAGTTGGGGTGGCATTGGCGACCTCGCTCTTTTCGCATTTTCAAAAAGTGCAGGGAGCAATTGTCGATAAGAAGCTCTTGTTTGCGGCAGCGTATCAGCCAGTTTTATACAGCTCCATGATTTTTGTAGGGATTGGTATTATCTTTTGTATTTTGCGGTCAAGTCCCTTGAGAGAACAAAAGCATTGACATATATCGGCTGATACTATATTGTTGCAGGCCTATAACGGGGCCATAGCTCAGCTGGGAGAGCGCTTGACTGGCAGTCAAGAGGTCGCGAGTTCGATCCTCGCTGGCTCCATTTTTATCACGGTTTATCAGTCCAATTACTCCTAATCTGCAGCCCAAAAGAGAAACTCGATTCAAATAATCCGCTTTCTGTCTGCAACCTATTCCCTGGATTTCCGTAAAGGACCAATAAGTATTTGAAAAGAACAGACAACACGAGCTGTTGTGGGAGGAAAGATTTAATGCGTAAGCCGATACAATCAGGTCTTGCAGCGATTGCCCTGCTCATCTTCTATGGAACTGGGAATGGGGCAGCCATCACCGAAATAGTAAATCCGAAGCTGGGGGAAATTCATGCGACCGGTTTCGAATTGTCCAAAGCTGGCGAAATCCAGATTGAAGCGGTCGGGCTTCGTTCGCAAAACGATGACAATATGCTTGTCTATGCCTGGATTATTGATGCCGGTACTCGGGAGGCCGTTTGGGTGATGCGAGAGCAAGGAACAGATAGAGCCGCAGGCAGCAGATCGCTTCGCAAAGCCGAGAAGACACTTATGCTCGAAGCCGGACGTTACGAGGCCTACCTCTATTCTGGCCCAAATTACTGGTTTGGTATGGGTGATTTCGGTGGCAACAATGTAGGGCAGATAATCGGCAATGTCTTTTTTGGTAAAGATGACAAAATCGAGCGGTATATCGACGATTGCTATGTCAAAATCTCATCGGCCACAATGGGTGGTTCAGATGTCAAACAATTCGAAGTGACCGGAGATATGCCGGGCGCTTTGTTTAAGGCAAATAGACTCCGCGATTCAGAGCATGCCCAGTGGGGATTTACATTAGATAAGCCGTCAAATCTTCGCATCTATGCCATCTTGGAACAGCCGGATAATTATCGTTCGCCTGTCGACGGCGGCTGGATTGTCAATGCCGATACCCGCGAAAAAGTTTGGGTACTTGACCGCTGGGATACCGAGCGAGCCGGCGGAGGAAAGAAAAACCGTCGGTTTGACGACGAAATCCGACTCGAAAAAGGAAACTATGTTCTTCACTTTGTCACCGATGACTCGCATTCGTTTGAAGAGTTCAACGCCAACCCTCCGGTAGATCCCTTTAACTGGGGAATAACGGTTCTTCCGGGCGCAGGATTTGATAATTCTGCGCTACACACATACACCCCGCCTGAAAAAGGAAAGCCTCTTATTGATTTCACTCGCGCCCGCGACAATGATAATTCTGAGCAGGCGTTTACCCTTACAAAAGAGGCGAAACTCTATATTCTCGCCGTCGGAGAATTTTCAAATGGCGGAGATGAGTTTGCCGATTACGGCTGGATACAAAATGCGACAACTGGCAAAACCGTGTGGGAGATGACGGATCGCAACACCGAGCATGCCGGCGGAGCGGAAAAGAACCGTATGTTTGATGGGACGATCACGCTTCCGGCTGGTGATTATATCGCATACTTCTCGTGTGATGACTCCCATGCCTACCGAAGCTGGAATTCGGACAAACCGTTTGATCCCAAAGCATGGGGGTTGGCAATCTATCCCACAAGCGGCTCCAATGCATCTGATTTCAAACAAATTGCTCTCACTGAGGTCAAAGCTGGAGAAAATATGCTGGTGAATTTGACTCGTGTCAAAGACGATGAGCACCGTCGCGGCACATTTACCCTCGACAAACCAGCTACAGTCCGCGTGTACGCTCTTGGTGAGGGAACCGGCGGGGATATGTCAGACTATGGCTGGATTGAAAGTGAGGAGACCGGCGATGTGGTGTGGGAGATGACTTGGCGCAACAGCCGCAATGCCGGAGGGGCAGTCAAGAATCGCGTGTATGACGGCGAGATAGAACTCGAGCCGGGCACATACAAAGTGTTCTATGAATCAGACGGTTCACACTCGTTTAACGAATGGAATGCTTCGCGTCCGAGGGATTACCGTAATTGGGGAATCACGGTAAGTCTTGCTGGAAAGTAGACGTTTAAATAATAAATTCCAATCGTTCCGAGCTAGAGATCGGGGTTGTTGCAAGAAGCAGCAGCCCCGATTTTATTTGTCACCTTTCGAGTGGGTGATAGTCTGCTGGCTCTGGTACTTTCCCTTTTTGTCGGCATACGATGTCAGGCATTCTTCATCTGACTGCAGAAATATCAGTTGGGCGATACCTTGAAAAGCATAAATCCGAACCGGGGCAGGGGATGTGTTTGAAAGCGACAGTGTTGCATATCCTTCCCATTCCGGCTCAAATGGTGTCACATTGACAACGACGCCAGAGCGGGCATAGGTTGATTTTCCAAAACAGACTGTGAGAATATCGCGTGGGATGTTGAAATACTCATGAGACCTGCCGAGCGCGAATGAGTTTGCGGGAATGACGATCGAGTCTGATTTAACACTAGCAAATCTGTCGCTGTTGTCCTTTTTCGGATCAAGCTCGGATGGGTTGTCACTGCGAAATATTTTGAATTCGTCGGCGAGGCTGATGTCATAGCCATACGATGACACGCCAAAGCTGATTCCCTGTCGAACCTGGGTCTCCGTGAACGGCGCTATCATTTGGTGAAGTCGTGACATATCAATTATCCAGCGGTCAGATTTTATAGGCATTCGATTCCTTTCGATAGGCGAAGCAGTTTAACTTATGCGGCTCATAGTACGCCTTGCATTGATGGTTGTAAATGGCCAAAATGGCCGCGATTGTATGCATTCTCTAATAATAGTCTCCATGAAAATATAAATTGCTCTAAGACATTAACATGCAAACTCCTAATTTTAGGATATAGGAGTGAAACAGACAAAAATCTGCTTTGCTTTTGGTCGCAAAGAGCCTACATTTAGCCACTTGAAACGGATTAGTTTATGACCGCCAAGGAAAAATTCGGCCTGCTGATTGTCTATACCGGCGATGGCAAGGGGAAGACCACCGCCGCGCTCGGAATGTGCGTGCGTGCAGTTGGCTATGACTGGAAAATCTGCCTTATCCAATTTGTCAAAGGTAGCTGGAAATACGGCGAGCTAAAGGGTCTCAAACGACTTGAACCGAATGTCGAGCTACATGTCATAGGTGAAGGCTTTGTTGGGATCGTCGATGACACAAAAGATTTCGAGGTCCATCGCGAAGCCGCCAAACGGGGTGTCGAGCTTGCCATCGAAAAAATAAAATCTGGGAATTATCAGCTCGTCATCCTCGATGAACTCAATGTCGCATCTGATTTGGGACTCGTAACTCAGGAAGAGCTTGAACGAATAGTCGCTTCCCGAACAGCTGAGCAAAATCTCGTAATTACTGGCCGCGGAGCCTCGGATTGGCTGAAAGAAAAAGCAGACCTTGTCACTGAAATGCGCGAGATAAAGCATCCGTATCAAAAAGGTATTCTCGCTCAAAAAGGAATTGACTGGTAGGCTGGAAAAAGTGAGAATTCTCGCTTTGAGAGTGAACCAATTGGAACTGACGCCGGTTTAGCCTTTCAATGAAAAGTAAGCTGTTTTAAGTAAGGTGAGAAGATGATCGAAGACAAAAGATATGAAATTGTAATTGTTGGTGGTGGACCAGGAGGATTATGCGCCGGAATGTATGCGGCCCGAGCGCGACGGAAAACGGTCTGTCTCGAAAAGTTTCTGCCGGGCGGCCAGATCGCAGTGACGGGCGAAGTCGAAGACTATCTCGGTTTTGAACATATCAGCGGAGCGGAGCTCGCGATGAAATTTACCGAGCATGCCAAAAAATTCGGCCTTGAAATTAAACTCGAGGAAGTTGTCGAGGTCTATGTCGATGGCGAGGATCGTGTCGCGCGATGCGCATCGGGAAATCTTTATCGTGGCAAAGTGATTATCTTATCGACTGGCGGCTCGCCGGTCTATCTCGGCGTTCCGGGCGAACAGGAATACAGCGGGAAAGGCGTCTCATATTGCGCAATCTGCGACGGGGCTTTTTTTCGCGACCAGGTTATCGCTGTCGTCGGCGGGGGTGATGCCGCTGTAGAGGAAGGGACTTTCCTTACTAAGTTTGGCACGAAGGTTTATATTATTCATCGGCGCGACAAGCTCAGAGCGCAAAAAATCATTCAGCAACGCGCTTTTGCAAATACCAAAGTTGAATTCATTTGGGATACATCGGTCGAGGAAATACACGGAAACGAGAAGAAAGTCTCATCGTTGTCGCTGAAAAACCACAAAACCGGGGCGAGGACGAAGCTTGAAGTCGGCGCGATTTTCCCTTATATTGGTTTCCACCCGAATTCGAATTTGGTTCGAGAAGCCATTCGAAAAGACCAAGGCGGGTACATTATAACGAATGACCGAATGGAGACCTCGATTAAAGGGATTTATGCTTGCGGTGATGTCCGATCGCAATTGGTTCGTCAGGTCACAAACGCCGTCGGGGATGGCACGACAGCCGCAGTAGCGGCGGAAAAATATATTGAAGAGCTTGAGGATAAACACGCTCTGCGTGTATAGATCATAGGTGAGCTTTACGATAGATCGTCGATGTAATATTTAGTCCACACTCAAATAAGACAACGGGTTGAAACAATTGGTGGATACGTCCGTTAGTGTGAGGAATAAGGAGAGGAAAATGGTTGAGCAGACACTAACGCCCGAAAAAACGAGCGTTGAAAAAGAGGGGCCGCCACTTTCGGTGCGCGGACTGTGGGAAGTGTTCACTTCACCCACATGCTTTTTTGATGAAATTCGGCAGAACCCTAAAGTGCTTGTGCCTCTAATTGCGATTGCTGTGACGTTTTCTTTTTTCCTGTATTTCACCGCCGATATAATCGCTCAAACACAAATTGCGGAGATGCGGCAGAAACCGAATATGCCAGCTGACCAGATTCCGACTGTGGACAGTATGAAAATGTATATCTGGATTTTTTCTGCACCAGTAATTATTCTCTCTCCGCTTATTATCACCGCATTGGCAATGTTTTGGGGTAACTTTGTGATGGCAGGGAAGGCGACATTCAAACAAATATTCTCTGTCGCTGTTTATGGGGAGTACGCCTTCTTTGTTGCATCGCTTGTGGTGATACCGCTCATAATCGCCAAAGGGAGCATGGCAGTATCGCTTTCGCCGGCTATTTTGCTCTCTGATCAGGATATCACAAATCCTCTGTGGTTGGCCCTTTCAAAGCTTAGTGTTTTTCATATTCTCGAATTTATCATTATTGCGATAGGTTGTCAGAAAATTTATTTGGTAAGCCGCAACAAGGGATACCTGTTGTCGGTCTTATCGATGGGATTGATAGCGCTGTTGCATGTCATTACCACAGCCATAGGGAAGCTGTTCACTTAAAGGAGAAGAAATGCGGATTGCTCTCGGAATTACTCTTGCACTTGTTTTGACTGTTTTTGTATCAGGAATGCCTTCGACGGCGACAGCGGCGCCGTTGACACTCGACGATGCCATCACATTGGCCCTGCGTAACCGCGTTGTCATAATCCAGACCCAAGGGGCAGAGGAACTTGCCCGCGCTGGTCGAAGAGCTGCTCTCGGTAGCTTTTTGCCCCGCTTGAGGACATCTTACACGTATGGAAAATCAAAGCAGACTAATCAAAAAGTGGATATTAAAGACACTCTCGGAAACGTAACGAAAGATGTGTCGATAGACGACGCCGAAGGAACAAACAAAATATTTTCCGTTGATGCAAGTATCTCAATCTTCGATCTGGCTAATTTCTATAACTATTCCGCATCCTCGGCGGATGTTGCTCGCGCAAACCTTGATGTTATCGCCTCAGAGCAGGACCTAATATTTTCTGTAAAATTGTCGTTTTATGCCTTCCTCGCAGCAGTCGAAAATGTCGCTGTTCAGGAAGATGCGGTGAAGCGCGCAGAGGAGCAGTTAAAACTGATTCAGTCTCGCTTTGATTTGGGTTCGGCATCGCTTTCTGATGTACTAAAGCAAAAGGTGCTATACGGCACCGATAGATTAGAATTGCTTCGCGCACGGAATGCCGTGACAACCACTGAATCTGATCTGGCCTTCACGATTGGTGTCGATCCTCGTCAGGATTGGGAATTTTCTACTCAATATACTGTGCGGGAATACGATGGTACACTCAACGATGCCATTGAATTTGGTCTGACTCATCGCCCGGCCTTGCTCGCTGATGAGCTAAACCTAAAGTCCGCTTCGAAATCAGTGAGCGCTTCACGGGCTGAGTATTTGCCCAAGCTTGATGGCTTTGCATCTTATTCGAAGTTCTCGGGTAGTTCAGGTTTTGCAACGCTTACGGACCGCTCCTCAGACACACGAGAATATGGGTTTACGGCCTCTTGGAACATCTTCGATGGGTTTTTCAGAGAAAGAAACATAACTGCCTCAAGAGTGACCAAGAATAACGCAGAGGCGTTCTTGGCCGATACGCGCAATTCCACAGTAACGGATATTAAGACTGCCTATCTTAATATCGAACTTCTCCGAGAACAGAAGAGCGTTTCCGAGGAAAATGTAGAGGCGGCAACCGAAGATTTGAAAATAACACAGGAAAAATATAATCTGGGCGCGGCGACAATTCTTGATTTGCTGAGCACGCAGGTTTCGCTCAAGCGGGCGCAGGTGTCGCTTATCCAGATTGATTTCGACTTGAATTTGGCGATCTCGACGCTTGAAAACGCAATGGGTAAAATGTAATTAGTATAGAAGAGGTGTGGAACGCAGATGAGCAAAAAGAAAATCATTTTTTTATCGCTGGCCGTTGTGGTTATAGCCGTATTTGTCTTTCTCAATCTCAGATCGGATGCGGGAAATACTACCACAGTCAATGCCACTGCCGCCTCTGAAACTGATATTATTGAAATTGTCTCGGCTTCGGGCAGAATCCAGCCTCAGAGCAAAGTGAATATCACCTCGGAGGTGAACGGCGAAATTGTCAAATTGCTTGTCCGGGAAGGCCAGGAAGTCAGACAAGGTGATTTGCTCATTGTGCTTGATACAGTGAGACTTCGCTCCGATGTCGATCAGGCCCGGTTTGCGGTTAGTGAGATTAACGCACGTTTAGAGGGCTCCAAAACTTCGCTTGACCAGGCTCAGGAGGAATTTGACCGCCAACAAAAAATGCGTGACCAGAATCTAACGTCTGAGACACAATACAAAGATGCGAAATATCAATTTCTGAGCATGAAATCGTCCTACGATGCCATGCTTGCGCAGTCAAGACAGATGAACTCGGCCTTCGAGAAGCAAGTTGAGAATTTCAGCAAAGCGAAAATTGTTGCTCCGATGAATGGAATTGTGACCTTTGTTGATGTCGAAGAAGGAGAGATTGCAGCCGCACAGACTGCCTTCACACAGGGCAAGACGCTTATGACTATCTCTAATCTCAATGTTTTCGAAGTTGAGGTGGAGGTCGATGAAACAGAAGTCAATAAGGTCTCGGTCGGTCAGTCGGCGAGAATTGAAGTCGATGCATTTCCTGATACGACATTTCCCGGGTCGGTCATAGAAATCGGAAACACGGCCGTTGTTCAAGGTCAGGGCACTCAAGACCTCTCGACAAATTTCAAGGTAAAAGTTATTTTTAATGATAGCGATGTCGCTATCCGTCCGGGTATGTCAGCCACGGTTGATATCACGACCAAGAAACGCGATATGGCTTTGGCCTTGCCATTTAGCTCTGTTGTTGTCAGGTCTTTTGATATGGATTCACTTTTGGCCGCCCGCGCCTCTACTAAAGAGGACGGCGTGGTCAATGCCGTGCATGCCGCCGAGACCACCAAAGGTGACAAGGCCGGAAAATCGGGCAAAGACATCAAACGGAAAGAATTGAAAGGCGTCTTCGTTATCAAGGATGGAGTCGCGCGATTTACTGAAATCGAGACCGGCATTTCTGACTCCAAAAATATTGAGGTCTCATCCGGCGTCCAAGTAGGCGATTCTGTCGTCTCGGGTCCGTACAGTGTGTTGAGAACGCTTAAAGACGGCGACAAAGTCGAGCCAGAAAAAGACGATGAAGAGAATGGGAAGAGCGAAGAATGAATTTAATCCACACTGAGAATTTATGGAGAACGTACATTATGGGGGCTGAGGAAGTTCACGCGCTTAGCGGGGTCTCCATTGACATAGAAAAAGGGGAGTACGTTGCCATCATGGGGCCATCAGGTTCGGGCAAATCGACCCTTATGAACCTCATTGGCTGTCTCGATACGCCTTCGCAGGGGGAATACACGCTCAATGGAAAACAGGTCAGCAATATGGGGGATGACGAACTTGCGACAATTCGCAACCGCGAGATCGGATTCGTGTTTCAAACGTTCAATCTTCTCCCTCGAGCAAGCGCGCTCCACAATGTAGAACTGCCGCTTATTTATAATGGAACGTCTTCAAAGGAAAGGTCTGAGAAGGCCAAAGTTGCTCTTGGCAAAGTTCATCTGAGTGACAGGATGAACCACAAACCGAATGAACTTTCCGGCGGTCAGCGCCAGCGTGTTGCGATTGCCCGGGCCTTGGTGAATGACCCTTCGCTAATACTCGCTGATGAGCCAACCGGAAATCTGGACAGCAAAACCTCAGAAGAAATTATGCGTCTCTTTGATGAACTTCATCGGCAGGGGAACACGATTATTACTGTCACTCATGAACGCGATATTGCCAAACATGCGCACCGCATCTTGTCTATTCGTGATGGTCTTATAGCAGGCGATGAAAAAACCGCCATTGCCAGCTAATGCGCTAAAGCGAACCATTGCGTTCACTATACCAGAAAGAATATTTCAATGATTACCGGGTCTATTTTTGCCATCGCATTCGACGCTCTGAGAGCGAATAAACTTCGCTCCGGCCTAACCTTGCTTGGCATTATCATCGGGGTCACTTCGGTCATGACAATAATTTCGGCGCTTGAGGGGATGACCGACAATATAGCTAAGCAGTTCAGCAAGCTCGGCTCTTCGACCTTTGTGGTAACGCGTGTGGGAATTGTAACCTCCGATGAAATGTGGTGGGAGAAAATCAAACGCAAACCATTTAAGGTCAGTTATGTCGATGCCATCCGCAACGGTTGCAGCGATTGCGAGAAAATATCCCCTACTGTGAGAACCGGGCGGCGTGTTAGCTACGGAGGGAAAAATCTTAGGGACGTTGAAATATCCGGCACCAGCGCTTCGCATATCGACATAGTGGACCTCAATGTACAGCTGGGTCGTTTCCATTCACATGAAGACGATCTGCATGCCCGGCGGGTGGCGTTCATCGGCGAAGATATTCGAACCGAGTTTTTCGAGGGATTGGATCCTATTGGTAAAGAATTGCGAATAGCCGGTGAAAAGTATTCGGTCATAGGAGTGGCGGAAAAACAGGGCTCGATCTTTGGCGAGAGCCAGGACAATTTTGTGAGCATTCCTTTTTCCGCCTGGACAAAGCAGTTCGGCATACCGAAAAGGCAATTCTCAATGACAATTAAGGCATCGTCGGTAGAGGCGGTGCCGGCAGCCATGGATCAAGTTCGTCTTATCCTCAGATCAGAGAGAAATGTTCCGTTTAAGGACGAAGATGATTTCGATTTGCTCACTGCCGAAAGTATTCTCTCGACTTTCAATGCGATTACCGCAATCGCTCGGATGGTTTTGATTATTATCCCGTCAATATCCCTTGTTGTGGGCGGAATAGTAGTAATGAACATTATGATGGTTTCCGTTACTGAGCGGACGAGAGAGATTGGGATTCGCAAATCTCTTGGCGCTAAGCAGAACCATATTCTTCTCCAGTTTCTTTTCGAGAGCCTGATGCTGACTCTTGGCGGAGGCATTGTGGGAATTGTCTTGGGATTCCTCATAGCAGAGGCCTTGGTCGCCATGATGGGGATGGAAATTTCTCCGTCGTTTATTGCAATCATGGCCGGTCTCTCAATTTCGGGAGGCATCGGTCTCATATTCGGTATTTACCCGGCTATGAAGGCCGCCAGACTTGACCCCATTAAGGCGCTCAGCTACGAGTAATTATCAATTGATACTAAGCGCAGTAGAATTGAAGGAAGCAGTCTTGATGGCCCTTGGCTCGCTTAGGTCTAACAAACTGAGGTCGGGGCTGACAATACTCGGTGTCATGGTCGGAGTTGGTTCGGTCATCGCGATGGCCTCTGTGCTCGACGGATTTGATCTGGCCCTTCAGAACGAAGTGAACAACATCGGTTCAAACGTCATTTATATCACAAAGTTCTCTCCAAGTACCGACTGGGATAACCTTAGCGACGAGGAACGCAATAGGAAAGCGATAACGTCCGGCGAGGCTGCGGCAATAATCAAGAACTGTGATCTCATTGACGGGGTCTGTCCGCAGAACTTTTATTTCAAGCCGGGCGGGAATGAAGTCAAATATGGCGCAAATAAAGCGAGCCAGCCCAGATTGTATGGGACATGGCCTGATTATCCCAAGGTGCGCGACAAAAATGTCTCAAGTGGGCGTTATCTGACGGAACTGGATCAACAGTATAAGGCAATGGTCTGCGTTATTGGCTTTCAGATCGCAGACGTACTTTTTCCTTCAGATGAGCCAGTCGGCAGAGAAATTCGTGTCAACGGAAACAAGTTTACTATAGTCGGGGTGCTCGAAGAGACTAAGTCAAATTTTGGCAGTGACGAAGACAACAATGCAGTCGCAATACCGCTTTCTGTATTCGAGAAACTCTATCCGTGGGAAGAGGAGCTAAGCCTGATGGCTCGCGCCCGCAGTTATAATGAGATCGCGGCGGCAAAAGAAGAAGTCACCAGTGTTTTGCGTCAATTCCGGAGGGTGCCCTTCAACAAAGACGACAATTTTGCTCTCTCCACGCAGGATAACCTTCGCGAAGAGATAGGCAAGGTAACTGATATGGTCTATCTAATAGGCATTCTGGTGACCTCAGTTGGTCTCATGGTCGGAGGAATCGGGGTGATGAACATTATGCTTGTCTCAGTGACCGAACGCACTCGCGAAATAGGCGTGCGTAAAGCGATCGGGGCGAAACGGGCAAATATCATTGTACAGTTTTTAACCGAAGCCATGACGCTTTCAGGGATGGGTGGAATTATTGGTGTATTCGGTGGAATCCTGCTTGGGCTGGGTATCAATGCAGCCATAAATTTCCCGCTCTCGATTTCTGTCTTTTGGATATTTACCGGATTCACCGTGGCCGTATCGGTTGGTCTTGTTTCCGGCATTTATCCGGCAATTAAGGCCTCCCGATTGGATCCGATAGAGTCCCTAAGGTACGAATAGATTTCGTCGCTCTTTCCCAAGCCACTTGGGCCTGAATTAATAAATCAGCTTTGACTCTTTTGACCCTTTGGTTGACACTTCTCCAGTCAGAATTCTCCTTGCATAAGCCTTTACCCCACCATAGATTGCAAATAATTATGGATTACTCTGAAAGTATCGTATAAGAGCTATATGAAAGCAGTCAATTTACTAAAACTTTCACTCAAATTAGTTCTCTTTGCTGGCTCCGCCGTGATAGTTATAGACACGCTCCTCGCTCAGCAGAATAGGAAAGAGGACCACGAGACCAAACCCGGTCCGCTACTTTATATCGATCACGCCGATTTTAAGTCGGACACACCTGGTAAAGTCAGGCTGGAAGTATATTATCAGCTCTATAATTTTGGACTTCAATTTGATAAAAAAGACAGCCTGTATGTTGCAGAATATGAGGTTTCCGCAGTTATTCGCGACGACGACGGCAAGCAGGCAGCAGCAGAGAGCAAAGACAAGACAGTCGTACTTTCAAATTCCGAGCGGATCCGGTCGCGTTTCGATTTTCGCACAAGCCAACTAAATTTTGATCTTGACCCGGGTAAATACACTGTTGAATTTTCTCTGAGGGACCGCAAGACCAGACTGGTCACGAACAAAGAAATCAAGATGAAACTTGAAGATTATGGCCGCGATGAACCGCTCATGTCGGCTGTTGAGTTTGCCCATGTTGCCCAACAGACCGAGGAAGAAAATGGTTTGTTTAACAAAGGCGTACTCAAGGTTATTCCTTCGGTGACGAGAGCCTTTGGAGGAGACGATGAGTCGACACTATTATATTATTTTGAATTGTACCCGGGGCAGGATTCAGAGAGTGATGTCGTTGTCGAGACCATTTTAAGACATTACGCCAAAGGTATGCTCTATCGTGATACTCTTCATGTGAAGCTTGACAAGCCGGTTATACGCCAGCTGAGGGAGATATCGATTACCGATCTTGAACCGGGCAACTATGAGATGGAAATTTATTTGCGAGGCCGGCGTAACAAGAAACTCGATGAGCAAAAACAGGAACTGACGCTGCTCTGGAGCCAGTATGGTCTGATACGAAATGACTGGAAAACAGTGATGAATCAGATTCAGTATATTGCGACATCGGAGGAAATCGATAAGGTCAAAAATGTAACAACTCTGGAAGAGCGAAAGAGCGCCTTCGACCAATTTTGGGAAAGCCGCGATCCTACCTTGGGCACCCCCGAAAATGAGACCAAACGAGAGTTTTACCGACGAGTAAACTATACCAATGAACGCTTTACTTCCGGCCATCGAGAAGGATGGAAATCTGACCGAGGACGCGTGTACATTGTTCACGGCGAGCCCGACCGTATAGATGACCAGCCCTTTTCGCCAAGCGAAGTGCCGTATCAGATTTGGCACTATTATTATAGCGGTCAATACCTGCGATTCACTTTTGTCGATGAAAATGAGGATGGCGATTATCGCCTGCAATATCCGTACGATGGACGTAATCAGCGACCAGATTTTTAGACTACGATTGATTTCCCGCATGTGGGCCGGCCTGGTAACCCTAATCCTTGCTGTATTTTTCTGCATATCAGACGGTTCAGCGCAAATAACCTCCTCGACTCAGTCATTGACGGTTTTTTCAGCGCCGAATTATTTGGATAACCCTGCATTCGCTCCACATACGGTCGTTGAGTTTCCCTTTACGTTGTATCGAAACGAATTTACTTTTTTTAAGCCCGATTCGCTTGACCCATTGTGGTATGCCAGGATATTTGCCCAAGTAACCCTCTATGACGAACAAGGGACTGGTATCGACTCAACGACCACCTATTTTACTGTCCCGGTCGTTACGGCAAGTGAGGGCGCACGTCTTGGTATTCGACTCTTCAATCGTTTGGTTCTCGAATCGATGCCGGGAATATATTCCGCGCGTCTTGTAGTTATCGATGCTGTGAATAAGAGAAGGGGGGAGATTTACTTTCCCAAAGTGCCGGTACCGGCTTCCCGGACCGAACGCATTGCCATCGGTGGCGAATGTCTGGCATATAAAATCACTTATGTTGCTGAGGATACCTCCCATGCTCCATCTCCAACAACAAAGAATGGGTTTGATGTCCTCTTTAACCCACTCGCCATTTTTGGACCGACCGACACAATTATTTATGTCTATGGAGAGCTGTACAATCTGTTCTATGACAAAACACAGAGCTCTACCTACACCGTCTCCTATGACATCCTTGATGATACAGGCGCAATAGCGCAAAGCTATGGATTCAAAACTCGCAAGCAGACTGGGACCTCGGCCGTTGAAACACAGTCCTTCAGTCTTATCGGCTGTGCACCGGGGCTTTATACAGTGCGGATGATTGCCGCAGACCAGTCCCACATCTCTGCCGATACAGCCCTGCTTCGCTTTCGCCTTGCATCGAAAAACGATATCCTCCGCGCTTCAACCCTGACGGCATCGTTCGATCCCTACGATACGCTGAGCTATCAGGTAAAGCTTAATCTTTCCAGTTATTTTCTTACTCCGGAACAGAAAATTACTGTCGATCGTCTCAGCGACAGCGGCAAGATTAATTTTTTGAAACAATTTTGGAAGGAACGAGATATCCGTGTTGAGACCGACATCAATGAGGATAGAATCGAACTTATTCACCGGTACGAGACTGCTAACCTTCTGTTTTCCACACGCTTGCGCATCGATGGATGGGCAAGTGATCGCGGGAGGATTTATATCACTTATGGGCAATGGGAAGAACGAAAAGACATTCCAAGCCCCGAAGACGAACGGCCGTTCGAAATCTGGTATTATAGATCACAAGAGGAAGGCATTTTGTTCGTTTTTGAGGATAAGCAGGGATTTCAGGATTATACTCTTGTGCACTCAAACGCAAATGGCGAAAAGTTTGATGTAGTCTGGAAGGCCAGAATATCGGAAGAATTTCGCTGAGTAGCTTCGATATTAATTGAAGCGAGATGCAGTTTTTCTAAGCTGACTACCCGGATACATTTCACAGTCATTATTCCGAATAATAAAAAAAGCCGCCAACTGGGCGGCTTTGTAATTTTAAAGTCGTTAATCGAGCGTCGATATTTTGTCTAATGACTGCCGATCTGCGTCCCAGCCGCCGTGTCAGCCGCTTGTCCAGGAAGTCGTATTTCCCGTTTGATAGGGATAGTAAAACGACTCTTAGAGGCATCGTTGGCTTCCAGTGTGAACGACGTGCTAAACGTTTTAGACACAGCGCCTTTCTTAAGCTTAGCTAGTCCCTCAGCCGTTTGACCGGGGGCAATGGTTTTCGGTAGGGTAACGTCCATAAGCTCGCTGGGCTGGGCAATCAAAGACAAATCAATAGTGCTGTCAGAGACGTTTGTGATTTTGAATTTAATCTGGTCACGTACTCTTTCAGCGAACTGAGACAGATCAAGTTTGTAGGGTCTTATAATCAGAGGAAAAGTAGAGTCCGGGCGCCTGACTACCGAAGAGGTTATCTGCACAAACTTGTCAGGTTTTCCTTCGTTTGTCTCAATCTTGGGACGTTTTGATACTATCCCATTGACAGTCTTCGTATCGAATATAATTTCTAAACGGGTGCTGTCGCCGACAGCAATCAGGTCCTTCTCAAGAGGAGCCTGTGTGCATCCTCAGCCAGGTACGACTTTAAGAATCTTGAGGCTATCATCACCAGTAGAATAGAGCCAAAAGTAATGACTTATTCGAGAGTTTTGCGGCACAAAGCCAAAGTTGAACTCCGTCTCAGGCATGGTGAGCCGTGGCGCTGCAATCAACGATGTGCCACCCAGCATCAGCAGAGATACAAGGGAGACAGTCTTAACGAAGGTTGACATATTGTTCATACTCATTATTTCCTAATATACACAGAATTTCCCAATATCATCAGAATATTATCACGATTTTCTGGCATCACGAACAAGCGCTTAGTTTACCTATATCGGCCATTTGGACCGGTGATATAAACCAAACATTTAATTTAACGGCTGCCGATCTCTTTGGGCGAAGCTGGTGAGTCCGTGGCCTGTCCCGGGACTCGGAGAGTCCGCTTTATAGGAATCGTGAATCGGCTTTTCTGCTCGTCATTTACCTGAAAGGTCAGAGAGCGCTCAAAAGAATCATCCAAAGTACCGGTGTTCAACTTGACAACACCTTCCGCGGACTGCCCAGCAGCGACACTCTTGGGAAGGGTCACTTGCGCGATATCCTCAAGTCCCGAGACAAGCGTCAGTTCAAGATTATTCTTTGAGGCATTTGTGATCTTAAAAGTTATTTGGTCACGTACCTTCTCGCCTGATTGCGAGATATCCAGCTTGTAAGGCTTAATGATGACCGGGAAGGTTGAGTCAGGGTTGCTCAGGACAGTAGAAGAAATCTGTACAAATGTGTTCGGCGTACCTTCGTTTGTTTCGATTTGCGGACGCTTCACAACGGCATTGGTATATGTCCTTGTATCAAAGATAATATTCAAACGAGTACTGTCACCGGCCGCCAGGATATCTTTGTCGAGCGGAGCCTGCGTACAGCCGCAACCTGGCATAACTTTGGTAATCTTAAGGCTATCATCGCCAGTTGAATGGAGCCAGAAGACATGGCTGATCTTGGAGTTTTGCGGTACATATCCGAAATCAAATTCGGTCTCAGGCATGGTCAGCTTTGGAGCAGAAAATAGATCCGCTGAAGAAATGATGAGCACCAAAGCGGCCAATATCAGGGTACGAAATTTTTTCATTGTGATGTCCATAAGTTTAGAGGTTCGGCTATCAGAAGTTATTTTTTGCCAGTAGCATTGCTTGCAATATCGGTTGCGGTATTCGCCGGCGAAACGACTGTTCGTTTGACCGGCACAGTAAATCGTGTTTGTAAGGCGTCATCGAGCTGAAATGTAAAAGAGCACGCAATTGAAGTATTGAGATACTCCTTTTTAAGCTCGATAGTGCCAGTCGCCGAACCTCCTGCCGGAATAGTTTCTGGGAGGGTTACCTCCATGAAACGAGTCGGGGCGACGACAAGAGTTGGTTTTAGCGGCGTGGCTGATGTGTTGGTGAGGGTAAAAGTCATTTTGTCCCGCACGAGTTTGCCCACAGGTGTTAGATCAAGTTTGAATGGCTTAATGGTGATCGGGGTCGTCGCCAAGGGATCAATCATGACATCGGCATGTACCATAATGAATGTATCAGGCGTCATGGCGTCTGATTCAGGTTTATTCTCGTTGGTCCAGATCCGCGGCCCCTTCGTTATTTTCCTGGTGAATGTCTTTGTGTCGAGCATGATATGCAAAAGTGTGCTGTCACCTGCGGCCATGTTTTCCTTCTCCAGCGGGGTTTTAGTGCAACTACAACCGGGAACGATTCTGGTTATTTTCAGGGAATCGTCGCCCGTCGAATAGAGCCAGAAGTCATGGCTCAAATCGGCATGCTGCGGCACAAACCCAAAATTGAATTCAGGCTCTGATATTTCAAGTCGTGGCGCTGCAGAGGACGTTGATGACAGTAATGCCGTCGCGAGCAGGAATTGAGTGATCTGTTTCATGTTCCGTGTTCTCATGTATGTCTTCCTTCATCTCGCATTGTTAAATCGCCTATCCTTGGCTTACTATATTCTCGTGCGTGTTGTTTCCAATATAATCGGGATCGTCAGACGAGTTTTTTTACCCGCAGGATTCGTAACTTCAATTGTTAGTGAAGCCGACTTTCTATAGTGCAAAGGGTCAGCGGTAACAGTTTCGATTCTCTCATAGGCCAGTGAGCCGACAACACGGTCATTTGCCTTGATAGAATTGGGGAGTTTAGCAAGTAAATCAGCATTGCTGAGAGAAATTATTTTGGCAGTCAAAGTTTGATTTGTTTGATTGAAAATGGAAAAACTGGCCCGAGCGGATTTCTGACCGGATTTGGATGAAAGATCAATTTGTTGTGGCAATGCGCGAACCTGGACGAGACTATCTGCTGGTGAGGTTACAAAGGCTTTCAGAGCAAACTTCAAGGGCTCGATTGAGGCATTCGTGAAGATATAGGGCTGGCGTGTCGTGGTGCCTGTTGACTCTGACACATCCCACACGAAGGTAATGGGTAGACTGTCTGACGGCAACAAAGTCGAAACGGAAGCGGGTATTAATATGCATCCACAACCAGACTTGATATCAGATATTTCAACTGAATCTTTGGCCGTGGATTTTATCCAGACGGTGTGCGCGAGTGTGGATCCGTCCGGTATCATACCAAAATCAAACGAACTGTGGCTCAGACTTACAGCGGACTGGTCTACACAGAATCCCGCCGAGGCTCCAAGTATGAGTAAAGTAAAAGCAAGTTTACCTATCATCGAGGTATTATAACACCGTTTTGCAATATAGTTCCACTATATAAGCTATTGGAGCAAATAGATTTGTCAAGATTATTACTTTTCTTTAATTGTTGTTTTTCGACCTTCCGATATATAACTTGGGCACTGGTATTAGGTTTCGCTTATGAATATTATAGAAATCTGTGATTTAACGAAAATCTTTCACACCCGCCTGATGAAGGGGAATGTAGTTGCCCTTGATACTGTCAGCCTTGACATACATCAAGGCGAGGTTTTCGGTTTGCTCGGCCCAAATGGCTCAGGGAAAACGACATTGGTCAAGAATCTGCTGGGGATTTGCTCGCCGACCTCAGGTACAATCAGAATAAACGGATTACCGCCATCAGATCCGCTTTCGAGAGAAAAAATCGGCTTTCTGGGCGAGAATTACCGATTTCCGCTTCATCTGACAGGTCTCGAACTACTTATGTTCGCTGGCCGCCTCCACGGCCTCCCTGAGAGCCAAACCGAGGGCACCGCCCAGCAATTGCTCTTGAGCGTTGGTATGGAAAGATGGTCGAACACTAAAATCAGCAGATACTCCAAGGGAATGACCCAGCGAGTTGGACTTGCCCAGGCAATGCTTTCTGATCCAGACCTTATTATCCTCGATGAACCCACTGACGGAATCGATCCGATCGGACGGGTTGAGTTCCGGCATATTCTGGAACGGCTCAGAAACCAAGGAAAGACAATTCTGCTCAATTCGCACCTATTATCCGAAGTCGAATCAGTTGCCGACAGAGTGGCCATTCTTTCAAAGGGGAAACTTATGAGGCTCGGTACCGTTTCCGAGCTGACCAACCACAAAAATCAATATCGAATCGAGGCCGCACTTGGGGAACAACAGTTTGATGTTCCGACCGAGATGGGACGACGAGTATCAATTACTTCAACTGATATGGTCGTCGAACTGAATGATATTGATGACATAAATTACATCATTGACCATCTCCGAATTCGCAAAATTGCCATCAAGACAATTACTCCGGTAAAGGTAACTTTGGAGCAAACATTTATGGACACGCTGACAGTGCCTCAGGAGCAAAGTGTATGAGAGGCTTCGTGCGCGACAGTTTTCTTGAACTATTTCGCTCAAAGACTATATTTCTCTTTGGGGCATTTACGGTGTTGGGGTTGTTGCTTGCGTTCGGCTCGCCATCGATAGATTTCCCTTTTCCGAATGATGACACAGGAACAGGATCGGATAACGGCGGGAGTTCTACTAGAGCTTCGATTCTCATAAAAGTTGTCGAGACGAGCACAGGCTTTCTTGTGTTTTTGGCAGTCATGGCGAGCGCGAGCGTACTGCCACGAATGCTTGAGAAGGGAAGGGTGGACTTCTATCTGTCCAAGCCGGTTTCTCGGGGAAGCATACTCCTCAATAAGATGGCCGGAATCTGGCTGAGCTATGGAGTTGTCATTATTGTTTCCTCAATTCTCATTTATAGCGTTGCGGCGGCGATTCATGGCGCGTTTGATCAGAGAATACTCATTGTCTTCGCGGCACAACTGATAGTGTTTTTTGTCTGGATTACGATAACAAGCACCGCCGCAGTTGTCACGGGATCGCAGGCATTCGCGATAATGTCCGCTTTTATTATTTGGGTTTTTCAGTCCATACTGAGCGCCCACGAGGCAATTGCGGATAATCTCCCAAGTGAGTGGATGGGTACAATTGTCAATTTCCTCTATTACGTCTTTCCGAAAACGTCGCAGTTGTCGGACCAGGCTATATTGATGGCAACGGGACTGCCGTATGAAATGTGGATGCCGTTGGTGACAACCCTTGGATTTGCGGCGATTCTGATGCTCGCATCGTTTGTAATTTTCCAGCGAAAAAACTACTAAATCCAAGCTTGCCGAGACCAAGTTGGGTATTTATCTTTGTCCACCATGAACGAGACTAAAAAAGAACAGCAAGACCCGCTTGAGCCGTTGAGAGTGGCTTTGAAACTCGAACAGGAAGGGAAGAAATTTTTCCTTGAGTCCGCGACCAAATTCAAAAGCCGGTTGGCCCGGCGAACCTTCGAGTTTCTTGCCGCTGAAGAAGACAAGCATATCAAACGAATAGAAGAGTTTTATCATTCCATTGAATCATCAGGACAGACCGGACTTTTGAAAATAGAGGAATCAACTGCGCATCTCCGCTTGGCCGAGTTCAACGACCGTCTGGCTGAGTTGCGTGATGAGATAAAGCCAAGCGCGTCCGATGTCGAAGCCTACCAGTACGCGCTTAAGTTTGAAAACGGCGCTGAAGAGTTTTACGAAAAGTTCATGAACGAATCAGATGACCCGAATATCAAACGCTTCTATCGCTGGCTGATTCAGGAGGAGGAGATGCACTCGAAGCTCATCCACTCCTGCATGAAATTTGCCGATGACCCGGCCGGATGGTTCAAAGAGCGATAGGGGGGTTTCGACCATTGCGCAGTTAAAATCTTTCGATTTTTGACCGCGAAATATCGTTCTGCTACCCTCTATCGTCCACCCAGCTCGCATTGTCATTCGCTAAATCTGACTTTACAGTCGATTTATTCTACTCTATATATTCTCCGACAATAATAGACCACACAATAAGGAGCTGGAATCGTGACCCCATTTGAATATCTCGAAGAGACCAAACAGAAGCGACTGGATGAACTGAAGCAATTTCTTTCATTCCCTTCTGTGTCAGCAAAATCGGAACATAAACAGGATGTTGCCGATTGTGCCGAGTGGCTCAAAAACCATATGTCAGCAATAGGTTTTACGGCCGAGTTGTCGGCCACTCAGGGAAACCCGGTAGTCTACGCCGAATACATGGCCGATCCAAAAGCCCCAACTGTGCTCTATTATGGGCACTACGATGTTCAGCCGCCTGAACCGCTTAGTCTCTGGACGACTCCGCCGTTCCAAGCCGAAGTCCGAGATGGTTATCTTTACGCGCGAGGTTCTGCCGATGACAAAGGGCAGACGTTCACACACATCAAGGGAATGGAGGCTCTGATTAAAACATCGGGCAAACTTCCGATCAATGTCAAGTTTCTGATTGAGGGGGAAGAGGAAGTCCATTCAGTGAATCTGCCGGAATTCCTCAAAGACAACAAAAATCGTCTCAGAGCAGATATCGTCGTAATTTCCGATACGGCTCAATTCAACAAAACCCTTCCAGCGATAACCTATGGCCTTCGCGGGATTGCTTCATGCGAGGTCTTTGTCTATGGCCCGAACCGCGATGTCCATTCAGGTACCTTTGGAGGGGCGATTGCCAATCCTATAACTGTGCTCTGCCAGCTTGTGGCGCAATTTCATGATAAAAACAACAAAGTCGCCATTCCCGGTTTCTATAAAGATGTCAAACCAGTCACCAAATTCGAAAAATCCCAGTACAAAAAGCTCCCCTACAAGGAAGGCGCATACAGGAAAGCGCTCTCGATTTCTGCTCTGCACGGTGAAAAGGGATACACGACTTTCGAAAGAACATGGGACAGGCCAACTTGCGAAATAAATGGTATTACCGGCGGATATCAGGGCGAGGGGGCTAAGACAATTATTCCGGCCATGGCATCATGCAAAATCACAATGCGTTTAGTGCCGAATCAGAAACCGCTGGATATATGTAACAAGCTCGAGAGATATCTTAAGAAGCTCGCTCCGACATCGGTGCGGATAAAAGTCAACAAACATGGCGGCGCCCCGGGTGTGGTTGTGCCGACAACCGGACCATGGCTTGATGCAGCAGCGCGGGCGATCAAAGCGGGATTCGGGAAAGCGCCTGTCTTCATGAAAGAGGGAGGATCTATTCCGGTAGTGAGTGATTTCAAGAAAACGCTTGGAATAGATACCTTGCTCATTGGTTTCGCCCAGAGTGACGACAATATCCATTCACCGGACGAGCGTTTTCGACTCGTGGATTTCGAGCGTGGCTGTCGCACAGCGGCGATGCTTCCGGAAGAGCTTGCGAAAGTAAAGCGCTGATGGATCTTGGACTGAAAGGACGAAGGGCTCTTGTCACTGGTGCGTCGTCCGGTCTCGGAGCCGCCGCGGCACTTGCTTTGGCCCGCGAAGGAGTTCAGTTGATATTGAACTCCCGAAACGAGGAGAAGCTCAAACATTCTGCTCAAAAAATAGAAAGCGAGACCCGCCATTGTCCGGTTCTCCTGCCTGCTGACTTGTCAAGTGAGAGTCAATTGAGAATGTTGATAGATAAGGTGTTGCGGGAATCATCTAAAGTGCCAGTTGATATAGTGGTTATCAATGGGGGCGGTCCGCCGCCGGGGGATGTGCGGGATCACGCCAATGATCGATGGACCGAATCTTATAATCTTGTGCTCCAACCGGCCATACGTCTGACTCGTGCGCTACTTGACGGAATGGTGGAAAGGAAATGGGGAAGGCTCATCTTCATTACTTCGGCCAGTGTCCTCCAGCCAGTTAACGAACTTATACTTTCTAATACGTTCCGCGCTGGAGTTACGGCATTCGCAAAAACAATCTCTAATAATTATGCCAAACATGGAATTACGGTCAATTGTGTTTGTCCGGGGTACACGGCAACAGAACGATTGCAGAGTCTTGCAAAATCACGCTCCGAAAAAAGCGGATGTTCAGTGGAGGAGGAACTTGAGAAATTCACTACGCTCTCACCTGCAGGACGAATCGGACAGCCTGATGAGTTGGCGTCGCTCATCACCTATCTGGCGTCTGAACGAGCCGGATTTATTACAGGTACTTCGATACCTGTCGATGGCGGACGCAACGGCGCGCTCATCTAATAAATGAAATCACTTCCTCGCCTTGACGGACTAAAAAAACATCCCGAGACTAATTCTCATGCTGTGAGAACTCTTGCGGCGCTGATGCCGGTAATATTACTTCAACAGGTAATTGGCGCACTCGGATTTCCCATCACCAAATATGGGGTGACCGAAATTGAGCCATTCACATTTGCGTTTTTTCGTTTTGTAATCGCAAGTCTGCTCATGTTTGCAATTGTACTTGTTCGTAAAGAAGAAACGTCGATAGAGCGTAAAGACTGGCCAAAGATAATTGGTCTTGGCATACTCATGGTTCTTCTCAACCAGCTCGGCTATCTTTGGGGGCAGTCGATGACCGGAGCGGGGCACGGCTCAATTCTCTATGCGACAACGCCGATATGGGTATTTCTTTTTGCGCATTTCCATCTTGGCGAGAAAATGTTTTGGAGACGAGGCTTAGGAATAGGCATCGCTGTTGCTGGCGTACTTGTGATTATGTCCGGAGGTGTGCTGCATATTGGAATGGAGTATCTTGTAGGAGATATTATAATCTTTATCGCGGTGCTGGCCTGGGCCTATTACACAATACTCGGCAAGCCGCTCGCGCAGAAATACGGCGCGTTGCGGATGACTGCCTATGCTCTTATATCCGGCTCGCTTCTCTATTTCCCTTTCGGCGTATACCGTGCAGTAGAATTTGATTATTCGTCTGTCACAACTATGGGATGGCTTGCGGTGCTCTACATGGCGATTGCCATGTCGATTATTGCATATGTGGCATGGTATTGGGTGTTGAAACAAATGGATGCCTCGCGCCTTGCAGTATTCAGCAATATTCAGCCGGTTATCGCGACAATCGCCGCTTATTTCATGATTGGAGAGACGGTTGGACTGTCATTCCTGATTGGGGCGGGAGTTGTACTGGCCGGTGTCATTACTGCTGAGGTCTGAGAGGTTGACAGAGATTGCGAAAATCAGTACTCTTTGCCCCTAAAAAAGATTGATTATTTTTCACAAATATGGAGAGACAAATACATTATAGTCGATTACTTGTGACCTAGCCCCCAAAAACGAGTCCAGCTGTTATGTTAGTAAATCTGGATTTTGAAGGAGGCCGGTATGAACAAGAAGCGGTTGCGCCCGGAACAGATCATCGCCAAGCTTCGAGAGGCT
>JAWXAN010000039.1 GCA_034439475.1 Candidatus Zixiibacteriota bacterium | reverse complement strand
TCGGTCTGCTCGATGCCGATGTCTACGGTTTTTCCATTCCGCGAATGCTCGGAGTCCAAGGCCAGCCTATAGTTATCGATGATATGATTGTCCCGCTCACCAAAGGAAATAATATCCAGGTCGTCTCGATGGGCTTTTTTGTAGACGAAGACGATCCAGTCATCTGGCGCGGACCGTTGCTACACAAAGCTATCAATCAGTTCCTGACCGATGTCCGCTGGGATAATCTCGATTACCTCTTTTTGGATCTCCCACCCGGCACTGGCGATATCACTTTGACCATCGCTCAGGCCATTCCGATGGCTGAACTTCTTGTCGTAACTACCCCGCAGGAAACCGCTTACCATGTTGCGGGGCGGGTCGCAAAGCTCGCTGAAAAAACAAATCTAAAAGTGATAGGCGTCCTTGAGAACATGTCATACTTTGACAGTAACGGCACTCGCGAATACATTTTTGGTCAAGGCGGTGGAAAAAGTCTGGCGGATCAACTCAAAACGAAGTTTTTCGGCGAGGTCCCGCTTATGACTTCAATTCGCGAGGGATCTGACACCGGAAATCCGGTCGCGTTGTCGGGAACTGCGGAACAAATTGCGCTCTTTGAAAGTATCGCTCGGAAACTCGATAGCGAGTAAGGCTGTTAAGTTTTTGCCTTGCTGTCGAATCGGTATATTCAATTTTATATTTAGGTCTCTCTGAACACCGCCTATCAATCTTTAGAACGAGTCCATAATGGTGTAAGACACTCAGAAATAAGCTGTTCACAAAAATCTAATGTTTTTCCACACAGTTGCTTGACGGAACCGCTGTCGACTGATATACATACTCATGATATCAAGTCAACAATCACATGTGCATACTGTGTGGATAGGTTCTCTTCGGATTTCGAAAACCATTGGGGAATCATCACTTAACTTTTCATTTTTCACTCAATCGTGTGGATAAGTGTGTTGACAAAATTCATGGTAAATTACAGGTGATTGCGTTAAGTACTTGCTTAGTGAAGACATTCGGACGAGGGTAACATGTTGATAAAACAGGACGGGGGGAATTCCTTTGATTGAGAAAGTAGCGAACTCCACACAGTGGAGTGACTGTCTTGGGTATATGTCAAAACGGCTCAAAGCGCAGTCGTTTAACACATGGCTCAAACCGACCCGGGGAGAAACGAACGGTAACGGCTCATTTAAGGTCGCCGTGCCAAATCAATTTGTCGCCGATTGGATCAATGACCATTTCAGAGATGTCATTGACGAAGCATTCGAGGAAGTTCTTGGTAAGCGCTATGACCTGGTATACGTCATAACTGGACAGCACGAAAGCGAAGACCAGACCGCGCTCGACCTGCTTTCGCCAACGTCGCAAATGCGTGTGCACACCTCGTCGGCACAGAAAAATCATAATTTGAGCGACCGTTACCGTTTCGACTCGCTTGTGGTCGGTGACTTCAATAATTTCGCCTGCGCGGCCTCCAAGGCTGTCTCCGAGGCGCCGGGTATGACGCGCTATAATCCGCTCTATATATATGGCGGCACGGGACTTGGGAAAACACATATCGTGCAGGCTATCGGCCATGAGATTTTGGAATCATTCCCGGACAAACGAATTATGTACGCCACATCGGAAAAATTTACATCGGATTTTATATCCGCTATTTCAGACCGCTCGGTTTCTGATTTCACGCGTTTTTATCGCGATGTTGACTGTCTTATCATCGATGACATTCAATTCTTCACTGGCAAAGAGGGGACGCAAGAACAATTCTTTCATACCTTTAATGCCCTCTATCACTGCGGCAAGCAGATTATTCTCACCTCCGACCGTCCGCCACGAGAGATCAAAGGACTCGAAGAGCGTCTCCTCTCACGATTCTCCTGGGGACTGGTCACAGACCTTCAGGCACCAGACCTTGAGAACCGAACAGCCATTCTGCACACCAAGCTGAGCTGTGAGGGCGCAACACTTCCCGAGAGCGTTATTACATTTATTGCTGACACGATCAATACGAATGTCCGCGAACTCGAAGGCGCCCTTACGCGACTTTTGGCCTACGCATCGCTCCAAAAGGTCCCGGTCGATCTCGAAATGGCTAAAAAGATTCTCTCTGATGCCCTGTCGCCGTCGAAAAAAGAGCTTACTATCGAATCTATTCAAAAGAAGACTTGTGACCACTTTAATGTCGAATCGGCGATGATGACGGCCAAGAAGAAGACGGCCAAAGCTGCCCTTGCTCGTCAGGTAGCCATGTACCTTTCGCGGTCTTTGACAGACAATTCGCTTAAAGTGATTGGTGGTGCGTTTGGAGGAAGGGATCATTCGACGGTCATCCACGCCTGCGAACTTATCTCGCGCCGTATGTCTGCTGAGCCGTCGTTCAGAGAAAAAATTGACAAGATTTCAGCGTCGCTTTTGTATTGATAACTTGTGAGGAAGGTTGTGGATTTAGTGTTGATAACTTTTATTAGATGAAACATGTTGATATCTTAACCTGAATGTTGAAAATAGATGAGATGAATGTTGAAGGATAAAAAATGCAGACGAGGCAATAAGAACTATAGTGTGAGCGTGTTAGAGCGAGAAGAATGTTTCGTTTCGGTCTTATACACATATTCACACACCCTATTATTACTATCTTTTATATATATAACCTATTAGTTAAAGAGAAAGGTGTGAGTAAACATCACACAGGAGATAATCTGAAATGAAATTCGCTCTAACAAAATCAAAACTCGCTGGCTGCCTGCAATCAATCCTTCAGGTTGTTCCGACAAAATCCACCCTACCCATATTGACCAATATCCTCGTTGAAGCGCTTGAGAATAAACTTAAATTATCCGCGACCGATCTTGATATCTCGATCACGGTGTCGGTTGAATGCGAAGTCACAAAAAAAGGGTCTGTCGCTTTGCCAGCGCGAATTCTCTTTGAGATAATTAAAGAACTTCCGGAATCGATGGTTTCGATTGAAGCGGTTAACTCGCGTGTAGAAATTAAAATTCCCAACGGCTCCTACAAGATAGCGTCGCTTTCCCCTGATGATTTCCCGAAACTTCCGGCGGTCAACACCAAGAAAGAAATTCGCATATCCGGCGAAGACCTTGTCCGTATGATTCGCAAAACAACGTTTGCATGTTCGACTGATGAAACACGTCCGGCGCTCAATGGCGTCTTATGGCAGACCAAAGGGGACAAAATGCAGATGGTGGCCACCGACGGCCATCGCCTGGCTCGTATGGCGGTAGAGAATAGTAAATTGAAAGGACTCAGCGAGGATATTATCATTCCGCCAAAGGTTCTTAACTTGATTCCCAAATTCGCTGAGTCGACCAAAGGAGATGTTGGAATTATTTTCGGCGAGAACAATATCATTTTCAACCTTGGCGATACGGTGCTGACCTCGCGCCTTATTGAAGGTCCATATCCAAATTTCGAGCAGGTTATTCCGGCCACCGCCGACAAGAAAATGGTTATCTCAAAGGATGAACTGTCGGGCGCGGTGCGACGGGTTTCAATTCTCTCCAATGCGCTAACCCATCAAGTCAAATTTGCCATCAAGAAATCATCGTTGACGCTCTCGACAAACAATGCCGATGTCGGCGGCGAAGGAAAGGAGACGCTCGATTGTGATTTTGAAGGTGAGGCGATAGAGATCGGCTACAACGCGGCTTATGTTAATGAAATTCTCTCAAAGATGGACAGCAACGATATAATCCTGGAGCTTTCGTCGGCGGTCTCGGCTGGTGTGGTGTATAGCCCAGAGATACCGAAGTCAGATTTCCTTTGTTTGATAATGCCGCTTCGATTGGCGGAGTGAATGTGGTCTCGGGCGTCTCTGACTCGCACTGGAATGTGAGGGGAATGACATTATTAGAGTATCGGCTTAAATCTCGGTACAGCATTAGTCATAAATGTCGCTATCCCTTAATCACAATAACAGAAACAACTGGCTTTTACTTATCTATATTCCCCTATGCACATCCACTCGCTCCGCATAAGCAATTTTCGCAATTTCCATAATCTCGATGTCGACTTCAGCGACGGCATCAATATTTTTTTTGGCAGTAACGGTTCCGGCAAAACCAATTTGCTCGAAGCCTTGTTCACACTCTGTCTGGGCCGGTCTCAACGAGGGGCCGTCGACAGCGTTCTCGTACGCCAAACGGAAGATGTCTATCGACTACAGGGGGAGCTTGAGGCGCAAGAGCGGCGCCATGATGTCGCGGTTGCCTACCAGCGAGGCGGACGGAAGAAGATAACCATCGACGGCTCAAATGTAAAAATTGCCGAACTTTTTGACAGTTTCTGCGCTGTCGCTTCCGGACCGGAAGACAGCGAAATACTTTCGGGGCCGCCGTCGTCACGAAGACTCTTTCTGGATATTTATCTTTCACAACTTTCACGCAAATACCTGAATGATCTGACCGATTACTACCGCGCGCTTGCCCAAAAAAATGCGGCGCTTAAAAATCAGATGGACCCCAGTCCCTTTGAGCCTTTGCTTGTCAGTTACGGCTCAAGAGTGATGGCGCTTCGTTCATCAGCGCTTCGGACATTGAAAATGCTTGCCTCGGATTATTATTCCCGCATCTCCGGCGGCGAAAAAATGATGCTTCGCTACGATTCCTCGGTTGCGATTGACGAGGATGAAGAGAGCCTTGATAGAATCGAGACCGCGTTTCAACTGCGCCTCGACGACTATTGTGCCAAAGAGCGAATTTTAAAAAACTCTCTTGTCGGTCCGCATCGGGATGATATTACTTTTGAGATAGCAGATAAACCGGCGCGCACACATGGTTCACAGGGTCAGTGGCGCACCGCGGCGATTTCACTCAAACTTGGCATTTATCATCTGTTAAAAGAAAAGAGACGAGTCACGCCAATCTTGTTACTCGATGAAATATTCGCCGAACTCGATACTTCACGCGCCACAGCGCTCATGCAGGAATTCGGAGAGTTCAAACAGCTATTTCTGACCACCGCAATCGAACCGCCGCGAGAAATGGGAGAGCGAGGCCAACGCTACCGGATCGATTCAGGCCGAATTGAACAGAGGGTGAAGGTATAAAATGTCGGGTCTTGTCGTAAAAAATATTTCAAAGAAATTCTCATCAACTCCGGTGCTTGACAATGTCTCGCTTGAACTCGCCGACGGTGAACTGCTTGTGCTTCTGGGCCCATCGGGGTGCGGCAAATCGACATTGCTTCGCATTATATCCGGACTCGAAGAGGCCGACTCGGGCGAAATATATATTGGCGGAAGACGTGTCGACCAGTTGCCGCCGCGGGCCAGAGATGTCTCGCTGGTCTTTCAAAATTATTCGCTCTATCCGCATATGAGCATTGCCCAAAATCTTGCCTTCCCGCTTTCTGTGGCCGGAGTAAAAAAGGATGAGATAAAAAAGCGTGTTCAGGAGACAGCAAATATGCTCGGGTTGGGAGACCGCCTAGCCGACAAACCGGGCCAGTTGAGCGGCGGCCAGAGACAGCGGGTGGCGCTCGGGCGGGCGATTATCCGTGAGCCGGCCATTTTTCTACTCGATGAGCCGTTGTCGAATCTCGATGCCGATTTGCGGCTTCGCATGCGTCAGGAAATAGTCACGCTCCAGAAGCGGTTGAAAAAAACGATGGTGCACGTGACCCATGACCAAGTCGAGGCTCTAACCATGGCTGACAGGATTGCGCTTTTGAATAGCGGCACAGTCGAGCAGCTTGGCACGCCTGAGGAGCTTTACCGGCGTCCGGCGAATATATTTACGGCAAGATTTTTGGGACAACCAACAATAAATATATTTGAAGGTCGGATTGAATCCGGAAAATTGTTGCCGCTTGGATTGCCTTTACAAGAAGAGACTCTCTCCAAACTTAAAAATCCGTTTCAGGTGGGAATACGCCCAGAAGCCGTGGAAATTCATTCGACCGCGGAACTTCAGGGGAAACTGCTGTCGTATGAATATTTAGGCGATCATTATACTATGACTTTATCGTTTGCGAATTTGACACTGACGGCATCGTCGGTGTTTGCTTCTCCTCCTCCGCTTGGCCAGCCGGTGCACTTTTCAGTGAAAGCGAGCGAGCTGTTGTTTTTTGATACGGCAAGCGGGAGAAGGTTGTAGAAGGATCATGGGGGGCCTGGGAGGAATCGCTATTTAAAACAAGGGAGGCTGACCTGGTTCCCGGCCTGCGCCGGGATGACATTATCAGGGGTACCACACTCCCACATTTGTCGGGACGGTGTGATAGTACTCATTCTGTGGTGTCGGGCGCCCTCGCCCAACACTATAATTTAACTGTCAGGCGAGGGCGCCTGACACCACTTCTTTCAGTGGGTAACTCGGCGCTCAATCTATCTCAATATCAAACGGCATTCGCGTAAATAAAAATCCATCGGGCGAATCGATGACGCTCTGCAACGGAATAGAGTTGTTTTCGCGTGAGCCGGTGAAAATGCCAGTTATTGAATTCATAAGCGAGAGTCCCGGGAGCGCGAAAAACCTTCGCTGTCTCGGGTAAATCGCGATCTCGTATTCCTTGCCGTCCAATCCGCTTTCATGTGCGGTATAGCGGAGTGATTCATATAGTCCGCCGATTGCGTCAATCAGCCCGTTATCCAAAGCCTCGCGGCCAGTCCAGATTTGACCGCGACCGAGCGCGTCGATAGAATCAGTGGAAAGATGTCGGTTCTCGGCGACAAGTTTCACGAAATGATCGTAAAGCGAAGTCAGGTGCGAAAAATATTTCTCGCGTTCCATTTCTGTGAACGGACGAATTGTGGTAAGCATTCCCGCAAACGTGCCCCGTGTGTAAAGTTCTTTGCCGAGATCAATTTTGTCATAAAGCCCGCTGAAATCTGCTTTACCTCCAAAAATTCCAATCGAACCGGTGATACTTGAGGAGCTTGCGAAAAGTTTTCGAGCCGGAGTCGCGATATAGAAGCCCCCCGAGGCCGCCGCGTTGGCCATCGAAACCACCAATGGCTTTTTCTTAGCGGCATCAGTAACGCTCTTGTGAATTTGTTCTCCGGCAAGCGCGTCTCCGCCGGGCGAATCCACCCGCAAAACAATTCCGCGCACGTCCCGGTTTGCCAGCGCTTGCTGAAAACCGCGCTTCATCCCCTTTGGAGTTACTCCGACCGATGCGCCAAACATCGAGCCAGCATCGCCTGAGCGTATTTCTCCCTCGGCAACCACAAGCGCGAGTACTGGTTTCTTAGCCCACTTATCGCTGAGAAGCGTGTCCGATTGATAACGACGGAATGAGACCTCAGGCATTTTCGTAAGAAATTTGCCGGGCAGATCCTCGCGATAGCTTAAGGCATCGACCAGACCATATCGAATCGCCTCTTCCGAGGTGTATGGCCCGCCGTCGATAATTTTCTTGACCGAATCCTGGCTGATGGAACGTCCCTGTGCAATTGTTGCGGTGAATTGATCATAGATATCATCGAGCAGGCGGTTGACCTGCTCACGATTTTCTTCAGTCGATGCGGAACGGGTGTAACTCTCGGCGGCGGTTTTGTATGCACCAATGCGAAGCAATTCTACTTTCACGCCGAGTTTGTCAAGGGTTGCGGCATAAAATGTCAGCTCGGCTTTTAATCCAATCAAATTCAATTGTGAGACAGGCGGAATGAGAATGGCATCGGCGACCGATGAAATATAATAGGTGGTATTGTTCGGGCGGTTGATATAGCAGGTGACTTTTTTACCTGCTGCTTTGCAGGTCTCCAACGCCTGCCGAATTTCCTGGGCATGTGCAAATCTGATTCGCTCACGGCCAAACTCGACAATTAATTCTCGGATTGTTTTATCTTCAGCCGCATGGTAAAGGCTCGTGATCAGTTCGGCGAACGGAGTCTCGCGGGGCGCAAAAAACGGACGTACCGGATTTTCGGATTGATTTCCTATGTTAACCGACAACCTCCGCTTCGGTTCCGGAATAATAGAATGTTGGCGCAGTGTCGACATTCCCGCGAAAACCGTGGATCGCTGTTCATCGCCGCTTCGGTTGAAATTGCTCTTTGAGCCAGTGAAGTAACGGAGCAGATTGGCGCGAATTCCCAATTGGAAATTTCTGTCCGAATCAAGAAAGCCATTTACAAATAGACCGGGCACGGGGACGAATTCGAGATGATAGATATAATCGGCTTCACTCAATTTATTGTTGGTAGACAGAAACATATCGACGGCGACAGTGGCTTTATCGCCGAGCAGACGGTAGGCGAGCGAGTAGCGCTGCTCGACAAAACTTTTCTGCCCGTCGATTTTCCCTCGATTGAGATTCGACAGCACAGCGGCGATAGAAATATCACGGCCTGATTTTGTAATCAGCCCAAGATTCCACAAATGCCTTTTATTGTTTTCGCCTTGCGCTTCGCCGTAATATCGATATGAACCGCCCAGATCAAGTTTTTCCCCCAAACCCGAACCGGCGGCAAAAATATATTCCTTGGTCTCGGCGCCATCGCGCTGCAAAAGCCGCCGGAATGCGGTCGACAGCTTTTCATAGCTTGCCGTGTAGCCCCAGCTATCTGCGAAGCGGCCATCGGCATGGTCGGCCATGATCTGGATACTTCCGGCACTGTAGCGGCTCAGACTGGCCGGATTTATCCATGTAGCTTCGGTTCCAAAAACCGAGGCCGCAGGTTGATAGTAAAAAATCCCCTCTGGCAGGGCGAGTCTTTGGCGTTCGCTTTGGGCCGACGATGACACTACAAGCGAGAGAAATATGATTGATGCTGTTAAAGTAATCTTCATTGAACTGATATATCCTCATTTCCATCTTTTCTCAGATAAATATTTCCTTTTCCCTTGATAGAGCAATTGATATCGACAGTCCCCTTGCCAGTGTAAAGATTAAGGCGGTTGCGTTGGACCAAATCTGTGCGGAATGGAAATTTGCCGACCTCGATAAGCCCTTCTTCGTCGACCGAGAGCGAGACAAAGGATGAAATTGTGTCCGGCAGAGTGATGTCAATATCTTCCTGTTTGTTGTCAACTACAAGCTGGCCTTCGCTCATTCGGGTTATCTCGATAATAATCGGCCCCGATGCCCCGCGAATAAAATTACTCTCTCCGCTCGGTTTGAAATCAATCAACTCTATCTTGCCGAAATTATTGCGGGCATTGATGGCCCCTTCGAAATCAATGAGCTTTATATCGCCGCCTTCGTTACGGAAATTGGCCTGTGTGCCGCTTGAACGGATTTTTGTCGCTTCAATGCTCGAATTTGTGGTTGCCACAGAAATCTCGCCGGAAATATCATGGAGTTCAATCCTGCGATTGTTGGTTGTCACATCGAGCAGGCGGGTCACACCCGCTATCTGGAGACGCCCGAGCGATGCCGGAATCAACAAAGAGCTTATTGGGCCAACGGCCGAGATATCAAAATAAGTCGCTTCGATTTCGACAGCGCAATTTTCGGGCAAAGTCAAAACCGCTTCTATGATACCCGACTCGGTTTTCATATCCCACGGGGAGGGATTGGGCGCACGGAACTCAAGCCGTCCGGCTCCGCCGACCTGTTCTAAACTCACACTGATAAGGTCGATATGGTCAATTGCTTTCGTGCGGGAAGTTGTCTTTGCCTGTTTGGAATAACTCAACTTTACTCCGGTCTGGTTAGCCACTTTAATATCAAGCTTGCCGCTCAGACTCGCCGCGGATTTTATTATGATTTTCAGCGACGGCAGGTTGTCAAGAGACGAAGAGAGGTCTTTGGTGGCAAAGAGATGACTCTCGCGTTCAAAAATCTCCTGCGCAGACACAGCAGGACAGGCTATGAGTATCAAAGCCGCGGCAAAACAGACACCGAATAAACTAAGCAAGAATCTACACATTTTGCTTCTCTTTCCCAAGGAATACATACACTTCTTTTAACAGTATCGACCCGGCGACGGCGGCATTGAGCGATTCAACTTTTGCGCTATGTCCGATACGCACCGTCATATTTGCGGAGCTAATTATCTCATTTGATAATCCTTCGGCTTCCGATCCGATCGCAATGACGACCTTTTTGTCGGTCAGCATGGACTCCATACTCTGTGCCAATGGTTGTCCTTCAGAGTCTGCGGCGATAATTGTAAAGCCGTTTGAATGGGACATGGCAACAGCGTGTGTCGTGGAAAGCCGCACTATCTCCAGCCCGAAAAGTGTGCCTGCCGAAGCCCGGAGGACTTTTGGCGCATAGGCTTCAGCCCCGCTTCCGGTGAGAATGACTGCGGTGGCATCGAATGCCAGGGCAGATCGGAATAATGTCCCAAGGTTGCCCGGATCGGCTATCTGATCGCATATAAGTATAATACGATGCCGGCCTGAAAAAAGTTGTTCGCTCTCGTACTCCGGGGTGAGAAAAACGCCGACCATCCCCTGCGGTGTCTCGGTATCGCTTATTTCGGCGAGCTGTTTGGTGGAAATCTGGCGGCATCCCACTCCCTGATCGGAAAATGTGTCAAGCAACTGCACTCCGCGCTCGTCAATCTGGTCATGTGAGTAGTAAATAGCCTCAGGCCAAAACCGGAAGCGAACGGCTTCGTTGAGAATGCGTATCCCTTCGGCTATAAATCGTCCTTCGAGCCTCCGCCCTTTTTTTGTCTGGAGACTCCGGATATTTTTTAGTTCCGCTCGACTCAGCGGAGATGTTATCTTAGATTCGACTTTCATACGTGGTGGCAATGAATCCTGTAGTTCTTGGTTTTGGCAAGTGAAATCTCTCGGCTTCGTCATATTCCTTCTGATAACTCTCTGGTCGGCACCGACGCTACCGGCGGATATAATTCATATTGGGGGGTTAAACGGCGCCGACCCCTATGACACCCATCCCCAAAGATCAGTCCTGCTTGCCCTCTCAAGCGGTGGCGCTCGCGGTCTGGCTTCAATCGGGATTCTCAAAGCCTTCGAGGAAAAACACATCTCAGTCGCGGCCATCGCCGGAACATCGATCGGCGGAATTGTCGGTGGACTGTATGCCTGCGGGTACACTGCCGATGAAATCAGGGATCTGGTTGTAAATGCAAGTTTCTCGAATTTGCTTGCCAACAGCCCAAACCGAAACTCTATGTTCCTCACTCGACGACTGGAGAGCGAGCGGCATCTATTTTCCATCCGTTTCAACAGCTTTACGCCTCGGATTCCTATCGCGCTTTCATCGGCCCAGGCCTTGACCTCGTTTTTGACTTCAAAAACATCCTGCGCCGCCTATAAAGCGGGCGGAGATTTCAGCAACCTGAAAGTACCGTTTAAAACGGTAGCCACTGATCTTGTGACCGGCGAGACGGTTATTCTCTCGTCGGGTTCACTCGCCGATGCCCTTCGCGCGACAATGGCCTTTCCGCTGGCGTTCACTGGAGTGCTTCAAAATGAAAAACTGCTCATGGATGGCGGAATGCTTATCCCAGTTCCGGTTGACATTGTTCGCCAGATGTCTGATTCGGTTCATTTTGTGGTCGCGGTAGACAATTCAAGCCGTCTGCTCAGGCGCAGTGAACTTGTAACTCCGGTCGACATCGCCAATCAGGCGACTTCGATTATGGCCGCTGACAAACTCGAGTCCCAACTCAAGCGGGCCGATTTTGTTATCACACCCGATCTGAGAACTTTCAATGCCTCTGATTTTGATTACGGCGAGGCCCTAATCGCGCTTGGATATCAAGCCGGACTAACCGCCGCCGACAACATTATTGCCAGACTCGACGAGCAGTTTCGGGACACTATGATATTTGAGCTGGCCGATTTGTCGGTAACCTCACCTGATCCTACGCTTGTCGGGACTGTCACCAAAGCCCATCTGTCGAATCGGTTCACCCGGACTGGACTGATAAAAAAACTCAAAGAGATCGTTCGCCGTGACAGACTCTTCGGGATACGGGTTGAACTTGTTCCGGCCGAAATGCATCTGAGCGCCGCTTCGGTTCTCGCAAAAAGTATTATGCTTTCTCTCACGCTTGAACCCCAGTTGCATGCCGAGCGGATCAGCTTTTCATTTTTGGGAAATCAGATCCTTTCCGATTCAGCTCTGTCTTCGCAATGTCAGTTTCACAACTCACGTATCGATCCCCGCTCACTTCAGGAGTGTCTTGATAATATTATTAGCCTTTATTCCACAAAAGGCTTTGACCTGGCCTATATCAGAAATGTGTCGATTGATTTTGAGACCAATCAAATCGACATCGATATCGACGAGGGGATCATAAAGCGCATCGATGTCTCAAACAATATCCGCTCCAAGGACTGGCTGGTACGCTCGTATTTCCCGCTTACAATCGACGAACCATTTTCCAGCAGATCGGCATCGAATGGGATCGATGCTATTTACAGCACCGACCTGTACGACCGCGTAAGTTTGACACTCATGCCGAACGACAGCGGAGCTGTCATTGACCTTTCAGTCTTGGAGAAGCCAGCCAAACAACTTCGTGTCGGCTGGCGATGGGACGATGAATATCAATCGGAAGAGTTTCTTGAACTTCTCGATGATAACATTTTTGGCGCGGGGATTCAGGCATTGGGGCATACCGGATACGCGCAGGATCGCCAGGATTATTATTCCACATTAAAAGTAGACAGAATATTCAAAACATATCTGACCGCACAGGCAAAAGTCTTCCACAACCGCCTGCTCCGCCCTCTTTATAATACTGAACAGATATTCACTGGAGAACGCAAAGAAATTAAATGGGGCGGATCGTTCAAAATCGGCCAGCAGATAGCGCGTTTCGGCATGGTGACCGGCGGCATCTCGTTTGAAGAAATACGATATCTCGAAAATGGCGTTAACATGCAGAGATTTGGCCAGCGAAGTTTACACCTGGAATCATTGGTCGAAACGTTTGACCGTGTCCCTTTTCCTGAGACCGGAAAAAGACATATTATTGCATTCCAGCAGTCAGGAAAAATACTCGGCGGAGATTTTCTCTTTACCAAATTTTACAGTTCGCTTGAATCTTATTTTCCAGTGAACAGAAGAATAAATTATCATCCGAAAGTTTCGATTGGAGTCTCAAGCGATGCTTTGCCGCCATCAGAGAAATTCTATATAGGCGGCCTCTACTCGTTGTCGGGCTACAGTACATACCAATTGTCCGGCGACAAGATGATTTTGCTCAACCATGAACTTCGTGTGCGACTGCCGATCCGGCTGTATGCCATTGCCCGCTACGATATCGGCCGTGTCTATTCTACGTCTGAAGTATTCCGGCTGAAAAATTTCCGTCAGGGGTTTGGGGCGTCGTTGGCATTTGATTCACCACTTGGCCCGTTTGAATTCGGCTATGGTGTGACAAACAACGATTTCGACAGATTTTATTTCCAGGCGGGGTTTACGTTTTAGAGGGGGGTTGGTGTGATCTTTTCTTTCCCCTCTCCGAGGGGTAACGGGTGACGTCGAATCTTACATTACGTCATTGCGAGCTCCGATTCTTAGAGGGGCGTGGCAATCTCATGTTATATTCCGTCGTGATCAAACAAGGCTTCGTCTACATTCTTACCAACAAAACTCGAACTGTCCTCTACACGGGTATAACTTCAAATTTGTCCGTTCGAATTCAGGCCCATAAAGATGGTAATGTAGAGGGATTTACTAAACGATATAAGTTAACAAGGCTTGTTTATATCGAGGTATTTAATAGGATTACTGATGCCATCACACGAGAAAAACAAATAAAATCATGGTCTCGTTCGGCAAAGGTGAAACTCATTCTGGAGTCGAATCCGGATTGGCTCGATTTGAGCGAGCAATTATGAAGGTGTGTATGGAGACGAATATGAGATTGCCACGCCCCTCTAAGAATCGGGGCTCGCAATGACGAGCCGAAAGTGCTACTTGAATCTTGTACCACACTCCCGACGTTCGTCGGGACGGTGTGATCTTTTCTTTCCCCTCTCCCCCTGGGAGAGGGGAGGGTGAGGGCTCATTCATGGGGAATACAGAATCGCCGAACCACAATCCGACATTGAATGGAATTGTCTTATGTACTTCGAGTCGATTGACTCATGCACCATTATCAAAAAATAACTCATGGGCGGTAAAGGATTCGAACCTTTGACCCCCTGCGTGTAAAGCAGGTGCTCTAACCAGCTGAGCTAACCACCCAAACAAGACTTCGATCGGACAAACAGATGTCGCCCGACCCTATCAACCAATATAAGGCCAATGCAGGCAATAGTCATTTGGAAAATAGAGGATAAAAAGCGAGCAAAAAAACTAAACAGTGGGCGTACTGTCGCCGTCGGTCGATGTCCTATCCGATGGACGGTCTTTTATCATAATCGCGATCGGCACCAGCACACAATAACCCACCACCAGCAAAAACGGCGCGAGGGTCATTGAGCCCTGCGAGAGCGTCACAAAACCGGCGATAATGACAACCAGCGCGATGGCAAAGAAGATATAATTCTTCTTTCCGAACGGCCAGATGATGGTTCTTCCGGCTGGGGCGGGGGGCAGTTTTTTCTTAGGTACAAACGGCATAGTGAGTGGGAAAATAGAGGAATCTTACCCAAAGTCAAGAGTTTTGTGTAAGCAGGGCGGGTCAGTCCGCCCCGCCACAGCGGGCGGCGCGGCGGACTGACCTACACCAAAGAGAAGAGAATATGAGATTGCCACGTTGCTCGTCCGCCGTGGCGGACTCACTCCTCGCAACGACTCACTTATTAATGTCATTCCGGTGAAGACTGGAATCCAGTGTTGATATTAGTGCGGGACGTCCCAGTCGCGCACCAAAATAAAGATCACACCACAAGCAGTGTGGTACAAGATTCAAGTAGCACTTTCGGCTCGTCATTGCGAGTTTCGCTTCTGAGTCCGCCCCGCCACAGCGGGCAGGCGCGGCGACTGACCTACCAATATCGAAGAATATGAAATTGCCACGCCTACCCGCTGTGGAGGTTCCTTCTGCTTTGCCTCATTCCTTGCAACGACTTATCTTTCTGTCATTCCAGTCCGCCGTGGCGGAGAATCCATCTTCTCTTTAATCTCGTACCATACTCCCGACGTTCGTCGGGACGGTGTGATCAATAATGTAGTGCAAGCAAAGACGGCCTGTACGTCTATTTACCCTGGTTTCCCGCGTTCGCGGGAATGACACTGCAACGACTCATTGGAAGGAACTGTAAGAACAATATTAAGAAAGCTCTAATTCGGATTTTGGCTCTTCAAGACAAACCGACAACCCCACTGCCCAGACAAACATCAGCAACTGACGAACCTCCTCGTCTTGAAATGTTGCCTCGGTCAACGAAGCAATCAAAAAGAAGGCGCAGCCAAGTAGCGAACCTATTAACCACTTTCGCTGGGCCGAATTCTGTGGCAACCTTTTTAATCCGCGATACAATGTCCTAAGAACCATCAACCAGACACCAATAAACAACAGCCCGCCCGGAATGCCGCTTATGACAGTGACAGTCAAAATATCATTATGGGCATGGCTGTATTTCCAAGCGTTGTAAATATCCGGCTTGAGCCGAGTCACATACTCATCATAGAAGTTTCCCGTTCCAACTCCAAAGAGCGGGTTATCCCAAATTATATCGATACTGTTTTTCCAAATAAACGGCCGTCCGCCTTCGTAGCCGGGATTAACATCCTGCGGAAGTTGTGTGAGGTAGCGGCTCTCTGAACCGGGGATCAATATCACCGCCGCGAGGATACCGACCACGATAATTCCAATGGGCAGAAAATATTTTTTCCCTGCAACCAAGGCGGCTACAAAGAGAATTACGAGTATTGCGGCGATAGCGGTTCTTGAACTGCTGAGGACAACCGCGAATATTCCAAGTATAGATGCCGCGACAAGCAGAGACCCAATCCTATTTTTGATCCATTCTTTTCCACTCAGAGCTGTTCCGAGCAAAAAGAGCGAAGCAGTTCCGAAAAAATTTGCAAATGTGAGTGGGTGTGAGAAATTTCCACGTATCCGATCGCCATCGATAATATCCGGCGCCGAAGGTTTGAGAAAATGGGTGTGGGTGAAATACTGAAGGATTCCATATGCGGCAATCAAGGCAACGCTGATGGCAAATATGCGAATAAGTATCGCGCACTGTTTTTCATCGCGACACAGATAAGCCCCGATCGGAACAATCAGAAACAGCCATTCTTCTTTGAGCATCGAAAGAGAGAAAACAGGCCTGTCACTCATATACGCGCTGAACGTCAGCCAGACAAGATAGATTCCGATCATGCGGAAGACTGGATTCAATGGACGCAGTCGCGGCAATACATCGCCGTTGAATGAGAGTGCGATAAAACAAAAGAGAGATATTCCGAAGGCGATTTGACTCAAAGCTATGGAGAATGGGGAGGCAAAAACAAAGAGCGCGAAGAAAATGAATGTCAGGAGTTCAAGGGTGCGGGACATCGCATTTCCAACTGCAACGCCACCGCTACACAAATAAATCGCGCTCTATCAGATCAACCAGAAGATGAACAATGAATAGATGTTCCTCTTCAATTCGCACCGATGCCGGATGTGAAATTACAAGCGAGCGATCTACGATTCCACGAAGTTTTCCGCCATTCCCGCCAAGCAGTGCAACCGCGATAAGGCCCCGTTCACGGGCAACCTGAGCGGCACGAACAAGATTTGTCGAATTGCCGGTGGCAGAAAGGATCATGAGCAGATCCCCTTTTTGTCCCAACGCCTCAATCTGCCGCGAGTAGACATTTTCAAATCCATAATCATCCGCCGTGCCGGTCATAACCGAGAAGTCGGCGCAGAGTGCCATTGCGGGAAGTGCATGACGGCTTCGTTCACGACTCAATCTTACCACCAACTCGCCTGCAAAAAGCGAAGCGATTGACGCGAGCGAGCCATTTCCGGCTATCATGACTTTTCCGCCCGAGCCGATGACGCCCGAGATGACATCGGCAGTCTCCACAAGTTTCGGGCCGAGCTGTTCAAAGACCGCCTGACGAAGAATGACTGAGTCATCGACTTGGCGTTTCAGTTGCAAAAGACGCTCTTGTTGATTCATACGCCGATAGCGGATTTGGTGTGGGTCGCCGAAGTGACTTCACGCAAAAAAGTGAAATGCGGATCGCGTTCTATTCTATTTCCCATGATAATAAACCTCGCGCCGTTTTCGATTCGCACAGCGCAGTCATCGGGAGTTTGCAATCCGCCGCCTACCATAACCGGAATATCGACATAGGATGAAACTTCCTTGACCATTTCGACCGGAACGGCTTCAACCGCGCCCGAGCCAGCTTCGAGATAGACCAACTTCATTCCCAAATACTGAGCGGCTAAGGCATGGGCGCAAGCGAGGTCATTTTTAGCGCGCGGTATTGGACATGATCCGGAAATAAACTGCACTGATGTCAATGGGCCAGATTCGATAAGCATGTAGCCGGTCGGAATTGGTTCAAGACCGAATTTTTTTACCGCAGGCGCCCCTTTGACCTGCTCGTCGATAAGATAGGTCGGGTTGCGTCCGGAAATGAGGGATGTAAAAAGTATCGCATCGGCATGCTTGGTTATCTGCGCGTAGGAGCCGGGAAAGATAATGACCGGCAGGTCTGTTTCGACTTTGATATCTTTGACGGCCGTGGCAAAATCTCCATTGAGCATAAACGATGTGCCAACTAAGATAGCATCGACTCCGCACTCTTCTGAGGCCGCCGCCAGCGCGCAGTATTGCGACTGACTGAGCCGGTCAGGATCAATGAGCAAAAAAAATCCGCCGCCGCGCTGTTCGGAAACCGTCATAAGCTGGCTGAATATGTTAGGCATTCGCCTCCTCAAGTTTATCTTTTATCATGAGAGCGAGACGCTCAAACAATTCTGTCGGGTTGGTGTTGTCAGCGACGCCGCCTTGGGCGAATGATGGCTTTCCGCCCCCGCGTCCGCCGAATTGCGGAAGAAGTTCTTTCGACAGTGACCCAATATCGAGTTTTAGTTTCTGTGTTGCCAAACCGGTCGCGGCTGACATGAAGGTGGACTTGCCATCGACTTTTCCAACTGCGGCGACAATGACCGCATCGGCGCGCGATTTATAACTGTCAACCCAGGCCGCAATTGTGTCTTTGTCGGTCTCTCCGAAATCATGCGTGACTAAGAGCGAGGGCCCAATTGCGATTTCCTGCCCGACACTTTTTGTGCCGCCGGTAAACATAGCGGCTTTGACTTTTTTTACTTCCTTCTGCAGATCCGAAACAGTCTGCTGCAACTGTTCAATCGCCGGAATAACCTCGGTATCGGTGCGGTTGACAAGCGCGGCAATTTGTCGGACTGATTGTTTATTTTTTAGCATCGTCTCGATTGCCGCCCGCCCGGTGATGGCTTCGATTCTGCGGACACCGCTTGCGATTCCGGTTTCTACCACGATCATCAATGGCCCAATCTGACCGACATTTTCGACATGGGTTCCTCCGCATAGTTCTTTGGAAAATGACCCAACTGAAACAACCCGCACCGTATCGCCGTATTTTTCGCCGAATAGGGCCATGGCGCCGCTCTTTTTGGCTTCCGCGACTGGGACTTCGGGATCGGTGTGCACCGGCAAGTTACTGATGATCTGCTCGTTGACAATTTGTTCTATCTGAGCCATTTCATCTCTTGTGACTGGCTGATGATGAGAAAAATCAAAACGAAGCCGGTCCGGGCCGACATACGAGCCGGACTGCTTGACATGCTCGCCAAGCACTTTCCGCATGGCCGCCTGAAGCAAGTGCGTGGCGGTATGATTGCGCATAATATCCCATCGGCGTTCGATGTCGACTTGGGCGGTGACAAGAGTGTCTGCGGAAAAATCCTCCGGTTTCCCTTTGAGAATAATTCCTTCGTGGAGAATGGCGTCCTGATATTTGTAAACATTGAGTACACGAATCTGTGCATAACTTACCGAAATAACGCCGGTGTCGCTAACTTGTCCTCCCGATTCGACATAGAACGGCGTTTGATTTAAGACGAGATGAAAATGTGTTTCCCCGGTCTCGGAACTCACATCGGAATCTCTTAATTGAATAACCGAAGCTGTCGCGAGACTTTCCCTTACAAATATCGTCGACTCTAATTGAACATTTCCTTTCCGATATGCACTTAGAATACCCCATCCATGTGACTCAAACTTCGACCCGGCCCGAGACCTCTCCTGTTGCTCTTCCATCGCAAGCTCAAAGCCTATTCGGTCAAGTGTCAATCCCTGCACCGAAGCAATCATTTCGGTCACGTCATAGGGAAAGCCGTGTGTGTCATAGAGCCGAAAGATATCTTTGCCCGGCACGACCGAGCGTATTGTCGCGCGAAGTTTTTCGGCGACATTCTCAAACAATTCCAATCCCGTCTCCAGCATCCGCCCAAAAGATTCTTCCTCGGCTTTCAGTACATTCATCACATGAGATTCTTTTTCCCGAATCTCCGGATATGCCGAGCCCATTTCCTTTACAAGTGTCGGGACAAGTTTATAAATAAATGGCTCATGCGCGCCCAAGAGTTGTCCGTGCCTTGCGGCACGTCGCAAAATCTTCCGCAGTACATGGCCGCGCCCCTCATTTGAAATCCCGGCCCCGTCGGCGAGCGAAAATGTCAGCGCCCGAAGATGGTCGGCAATGACATGGTGCGATGACTTATTATCTTCGTATCGTGATTTGGTTGTTTCGGAAATTGCCTCTATAATATTCTGAAATAAATCAATACCGTAATTGGTGTCTGTTCCTTGCAGTATCGAGGCAATCCGCTCAAGCCCTGCGCCGGTATCCACCGACGGCTTGGGAAGCGGCGCCATCTGTCCGTCATTTGTCTGGTCATACTGCATAAAGACAAGATTCCAGATTTCAATGAAGCGGTCGCCTTCACCGTTGACCCTGTCATCTTTTCCTGAGGCATACTTTTCACCCCGGTCAACATGGATTTCCGAACATGGCCCGCATGGACCAACATCCCCCAACGACCAGAAATTATCTTTTTTACCGAACCGCAAAATGCGCCCGTTTCTTAGCTCCGGCGCGATTTTCTCCCAAAGCGCAAAGGCATCGTCATCAGTCTCGTATACACTCGCCCAAAGCTTGTCTTTGGGCAATTTGAGTTCCTTGGTTATCCATTCCCAGGCATAGACAATTGCCTCTTCTTTGAAATAATCGCCGAATGAAAAATTGCCGAGCATCTCAAAAAATGTGTGGTGACGCGCCGTAAAGCCGACCTTATCAAAGTCATTGTGTTTCCCGCTAGCGCGGAGGCACTTTTGGGCAGTAGTCGCCCGCTTGTAATCGACAGTCTGCTTGCCTGTGAAGATATCCTTGAATTGATTCATCCCGGCATTGGTAAACAGATGGAGCATGGTCGGGTCATCGAATGGTATAACAGACGATGACGGCAATAAGCGGTGATTGCGTTTCTGGAAAAAGTCGAGAAACGATGTGCGTATGTCGGCAGTCTTAATTGTCATCTCCTCCTTCGCACTCGGCGCTCAACTTTTCAAACGCCGCCTTGGCCGCTGAATAGCTAATCCCTCTTCGCGAAAGGTAAGTATATGCTTTGGTTCTCGCCCGTTCAATATCAAACTGCTTAAGAACCGGCCATCGTTTTCGAAGCGAACGTTCGGCCAAAGCGTCCTCGTCATCCTCGACAATGGCCATATCCACAATTTCTTCAGCCAAATCATGGGCAATCTTTTTCTTTTTGAGCGTTGCGATGAGAAACGACCGGCCCGAGGGATTTCGCTCAAGCGATCTACGGACAAGAGCGTTGGCGTAACGGGCGTCGTCGAGAACTCCCGCCGATTTAAATTCTTTTATAACTGGCGTTATTGCTTCATCAGAAAATTTTCTTCGCTTGAGTTTATCGAATAGTTCACCAACCGAATGTCCCCGCAGTGCCAGAAGCCGGCTGGCGGTCGCTTTACAGGCAAACAATTCAATCTCGCGATTTAGCTGTTCTATCTGCGCCGCGGTGAGAACAATTCCGGCTTTGAGCAGATGTTTGTGATATAGTTCATACGGCACATCCAGTGGCTCTTCCTGCTCGGAGAGTTTCAGTCTGTAGCCCGCAGTAATCGGCTCTACTTTTTCGATTGTTTTATTCATACTTCAACAACAGCGTATTTTATTTAAATATCGCATACTCTTGGTAAGGATAATATCGACTTGGATGACAATTTTCAATTAGATGAGCGCACCGGGGTCGCTCGACCACAGAAAGGCCATAAAAAATAACAAGCAAGTCACTTCCTTATTGACATTAATAACATGCTCCAATATGTTTGGCAAGACTATACGTATATAAGTGACTCTTTGACAATAGTTTCACTCATACGAAATAAATGAGAAAATGCAACCTGTGTTTAAGTAGCAATTTAGCAGGTAACATTTTAGAGCTTTTAACCGCTGCACGAGAACTGATACATGGACCTCGATCTTCAGGGAAATATAGAAAAATTCACACTTCCGGAAATCTTTCATCTCGTCGCCATAGGCAGAAAATCCGGCACGCTTGGAATACAGCGCGATGACTTTATTGTCATGGTCTATTTCGACAAAGGTGACATCATTTACGGCTACGGCCCGAGACAAACCTACCATCTGGGGCAGCTCCTCAAAGAAAAAGGGAAGCTCACTGTCGCCCAGCTTGAGGAGGCCGTCGCAAGTCAGGCGCGTACCGACAACAGCAAACGGTTGGGCGAGATTCTAATCAACAAGGGCTTTATCGACCGCTCTGATTTAGAGAAAGTCGTCTCACAACAGGTTGAAGAACTCCTCTATTCGCTCCTCTCATGGCAAAGCGGATCATTCAAATTCTATGAAAATCAGTTCCCAACCGAAGAAGAAATAACCGTCAAACTTTCAGTTGAGAATGTCATATTAGAGGGACTTCGCCGCCTCGATGAGATGAATTTTATCAAGGAGACCCTTCCCAATTTTGAAGTCGTCTTCTCACTCTCGGCTACGCAGGCGGGACGCGCGCGCGCTATCACTCTTGAGGCCGATGAATGGAATGTTATGGCTTTAGTCGATGGCTACCGCTCGATAGATGATATCTGCGCGGCAAACAAACAACCCCGGGAGAAGACACTTCGGGTGTTATCCCAATTGAAACTTGCTGGTATCGTGATCAGTACTGAAAAGAAAAACGTAAAAGGGCGCGGAATTAAATCTGACTCAACTACAAGCGCGGCGCTCGAAACTATGGTCAACCGCCTGGCGTTGCATTTCGAAGATTATCTCACCGAAAAGTCCGCCAGTAGCAATAGAATGTCCACGCGAACTGTTACGACACCTCTCCACGGCGAGGAACTTTGAGCCAGATAGAATCTTTGACATCACTTGAACGCCTGCTCGAATCATTTCTTGACCGCGCAGTCGAGCTCAAAGAAGAGCGGCTCGAGGTTCTTGAAGGAATCAACCGGCTCGATGACATCGCCCGCGGATTCCTTGCCGGTGATGACTTAACCGAAGATGTTGGGGGGTGGTTCGCCGAGCATAACACGTGGCTAAAAGAAACCGTCCTCAAAGATGCCGATAGAAATCGTATCGCGCTGATCCTGGGAGAGATTAAAAGGGAAATTCGTGTCACGGAAGACTCCTCCCCGGCTATAAACAAAATCTCAAAAGAGATCTCCCGCTGGAGTCACACATCGACCGGGAGTGGCTCGACCATTGATGGTCAAACCCCGGCATTGAGCAAACTGGATTCAAAACCACCACGGCTTGTATTAAAGCGCGGCGCGGAGAATGTTGTGCCGCCTCTGTCCATGGATATGCCTCGCCGCTCGATTAAACAAACCCCCGAACCTGTCTCCAATGACACTATCGCCATGTTCGGCACTGTCTTAGAGCGAACAAGCAACCTATTTTCAGACATTAAGCGGGATCGTGAGCACCTGCTTTCGGTCCTCGATGACAGCCTGAAATCTGCTATTTTACAGCAGAATAAAGATGCCTTGCTTTTGTCCGGCTTCATAATATATTACCTTAAGCAAAACGGCTATATGGTTGAGCCCTATGTCAAACGGCTGAAAGAGGCCGAAAATATGCTAAATAGCGCAACTGGCAGCACCGACAGTGCTAAGCGACGGTCATAAAGATGCTAAACCCGTCCGAGAAGGCATATTGTTTGGCATTACGGGCTATACGCCAGAAGCAATACCGTGCCGCAATCGACTATTTCGACAAAGCGGCTCCTTTTTTTCAAGAAAACAAGGAATTCGGTCTGCTTCAGGAAACAACTCGACTCCTGCTTGCTGTTAGAGCAGAAATAGCTGTTTTAGGAAACGATGACGACATAATAGTCGAGGAGGTATTTAGCGATGGCAAAGAAGCAAAGTTTCGCTGACAAGGCGAGCAAGAAATCACTCCATAGCACATGCTCTGTTTGCAAGACAGACATCCTGTTTGTCAAACATGTCAAGGCTCTCAAGGCCGACAACGGGGCATGGAAATTCCGCGCCGTTAATACCGGCGTGTGCAAGTGCAATGAAAAAGAGATCTATGCATAAATAGATTCTGAGACAATTTTTTCTTCTGAAGCCGGCTGTGAGAATCAGCCGGCTTTTTTTTGGAGTGTGAGACCTGATGCAACAGTTTAATTTGCTGGTGCACGAGGCTTTCAAGTCCGCCACACCACAGCGGGCAGGCGCGCACCGCGTGAAGAGAATCCGCCACAATCGGCAGGCGCGGAGGGTCGGTATGTTCATTAAGTTCCTGTAGCCCACCCAACGGGTGGGTTTTTATATGGCCCGTATGAGGACAAACTGTTTACTGAGATAATGTGCGGGGCAGAGACACCTCGCACGAACATTTCGGTTACCCACTCCGCCGCGGCGGACTTATGTTCTCTTGCCTTGTCATTCCAGCTTGCGCTGGAATGACAAAATAGAGGGGTGACTGCACTTCTTAGTTCTTCGTGCGGTCCGCCACGGCGGACTGTCGCGCACCGCGTGAAGAGAATATGAGATTGCCGCGTTTCGCTCAGAAGCAAAACGCGCAACGACATATTGTGCGATTCGTTATTTCCCTCTCTTTCGGGAGCGGGCAGGGTGGGGGCTTATTTGTGAGGAATACAGAATCGCCGAACCTTGGGGGTTCGTCGCCACAAGAGTAAGAGAGCACGCAGGGGCGAATCGCAATGGCGGGATGAAGAGGGCAACCACAGGGGGTTTGCCCCTACGGAATATCGACATAATATCGGGTGTGGCGTTGGTATAATCGGTCTGGATTTGTAGGGGCAGGTCCCTGTGCCTGCCCTCATTTTTTCTATTGATGTCGGGCTTCGGATTCTTGTACCACACTCCCGACATTCGTCGGGACGGTGTGATCTTACTGTTTCCCCTCTCCCAGATTGAAAGAAGAGGGTGAAGGCATATTCAATTTAGAGAAGACTCGCAGGGCATAAAAATAAATGGCTCCAATGAAGATAATTTCCCTTGACAGCCAATCCCCTCTTCCATATCCTAACACTTTAAGAACAGCTTAATCGGAGCTACAAGAAATCTGGCTGGAAGCACTCGGTCTTTTGACCGACATGGGTCCTCGCCACACTTCGGAGGTACAGTCGTCTATGGCGACACACTCACCATCGGGCCGCTCAGGCGGTCACCCATCAGAGCGGCGAACACTCTGGCAATTCCATTCCTATCTTCTATTTCATGATCGCCGACGCATTATCTCGACAAAAACAGAATCAGTATATAAGCCGCCATCCGATTATTCTCGGATGGTTTTTTTAAACTTATCAAGGAGGTCACGATGCGTCATTTAGCGGTCATGCAGGGACACTACGGCAAAACAACATTACTTCGCTCGAGATTGCTCGGTGCGGCGCGGAAATGGTTTGAAAAAAATGAATTCATGGAAATCTCGGTGCCGCATATCACGGGTGCGACCGGGTCATGCGAGTGGTTTCCGAATGCCATGCCGGTAACTATGTACAACGAACTCGGATCCGAAGCAAATATGTTTTTGCGCCAGACCGGGCAGTTGTATCTTGAGGCATTCACCCTCGCCCATAACCGGGTTTACACTATCGGGCCGTCGTTTCGACAGGAACGCAAAGTAACCGACCGGCATTTGTGCGAATTTACCCTAATCGAATTCGAGGGGCGCGATTTTGAACTGGATGGCCTCATGGACCATATCGAATCGCTCACCAAGGCAATGTATTCAGCCGCGACCGGTGTGAACGGTATCGAGGCTCTCAACCGATACGTCGCCTTGCCATATAACAGAATCGCTTATAACGACGCTATTGCCCTGCTCAATGCAAACGGCCATGATCTCGAAATCGGCGATGACCTTGGTTCTGCCGAAGAACTCGCCTTGTGCAAACTTCTCAATGACTTGCCCACTTTTGTCACGCATTATCCATCGGATCCAAAACCAAAAGAGGGCGGGGTTATCAAATTTTTCTCGATGAAACGCGATGGCCAGGAAACCCTCTGTTGTGATTTGCTTTTGCCGAATGTCGGCGAGTCGGTTGGCGGGGCTGTTCGCGAAGGCTCGGCTGTTACCTGCAAGAAGCAGTTCGAGGAATCATATATGTTCGATCATCTGGTCGAGCGTGGAGTCGATCCGAAACAATTCGAATGGTATTTCGAAGTGCTTGAGCATGGCGAAGGACAGTCATCGGGCTGTGGAATTGGCTTCGAGCGGCTTGTGCAATCAATACTCGCGCTTGACTTGAGCGCAGGTAGGTCGAGTATAAAAGCGGCTATTGAATTACCGCGCTCACCAGAGTATCTTATTCCATAAATAAAACTCCCGATCAATGTAAAAACGGGACCTCTGCAGATGCGGGGTCTCGTTTTTTATTTATTGGCGTTTGTAATTTTGGGAAGCGTGAACAAAGACAACCATCTTGTTCAGCTCTTTGCCGAAATACGGCATGCGTCGAAAAGCTTCGATTGGCATCTGTACATCACGCGCTTTAGAACGGTCTTCGCGGTAGAAGGTCTCGTACGAGTCATGGAAATAAAAAGAGTTCTCATCGAAACCGGTGACGACAACCCAGTGTGGAAGTCGGACATTGTGCAATCTATAGGTTGAAACAAGAAGGATGGGAATCCAACCGGCGTTCATTCGATCGCTAATCTCATCGAATTTGAAATTCCTCTGCTCGGCGGTCGCGCCAAGCGCGAGGGCTTCGGTTTTCATCGCGCTATGAAGTAATCGTATAACATCTTTTTTTTCAGTCGAGCGGACGGTGGAAAGAAAGGGAGTTTTTTTGCCCGCGATAATAACATGCGCTTCATAGCCGCGTTTTCGCGCGGCAATGGCCAGGCCAAACGGATCGCAGCCGCCGACGCCGGACATCATATATATAAGCGTCGCTTCCTTCCACAGAGTAAGTTCAAGTGTTCTATCGACGACAAGCGATGTATCGAGGGCCTTCATGGCCATCATCAGGCAGGCCGATCCGCAGGTGAATTCGAGCGACTGAGAGACATAAGGAATATCGAGCCGCATACCCGAATCTTCCCTCGGAAGATTCTTTTTCATACGCAGGGCATTCATGCCATCGGAATAGTATCCGGTGATAGTGCCGAAAGCAGTGTAGCCGAATTTTTGGTAAGCGGTGATCGCCTGTCGATTATCAGCGCGGACTTCGAGCGCAATCGATTCACATTTGTTTTTGACAGCTTCGTATTCGCAAGCCTGCAGCAATTTTCGTCCGAATCCCAGGCTTTGGAGTTTTGGGTCTATAACAATTGAGTACAAGCGGCCAATAGAGGATTTCGCGCGCCAGAGCATAATGGCCGAGCCCACAATCTCTTTGTGCATATCGAGAACTAAAACACTCGCATTGGAGTTTGCAATCAGCCGACGGTATTGTTCTTTTGAGAAACGATCAAAAGCGAACCCGGACTCTTCGAGTTGCAGTAGAGAAGGAAGGTCAGCGCGTTCGGCATGGCGGATAATATGGGACTGTGACATAACTCATTTCCAGTCGCCGACAAGATAGCGAACCAGACTCTCATAGATATTCGGCGCGTTTTGGTCCTCTTCTCCCAGATGAATAGTCGGGTTATCGTTTACCTCAATTACCACAAAATCATTGCCGACCTGCTTTAAGTCAACACCATACAATCCATTGCCAATTGCCTGTGTGGCTTGAACGGCCACATCGAGCAATTTCTGGTCGACCTTGTCGAGGTCAAATCCTTTGACTGGGCCATGAATCTGACGCCCGTCTTCGGTATACGTCAAAATCTTCCAGCGTTTTTTTGGAATTTTGTACTGGCAGACATAGATCGGTTTTCCGGCCAAAACGCCTACCCGCCAGTCGAATTCCGATGAAACAAACTGCTGGGCAACGACCCGATCGGCCCTTCGCAGAAAGCGTTTGCCTACTTTGGCAAACTCAGCAGGAGTGCTGACCCGTTCGACATACATCGAGAAACTGCTATTGGGCGCTTTGAGCACAAGCGGATTGGAGACGGCTTTGAGCAGTGATGACCCGATATCCGGATTGAGATCGGCTTCGGTCAAAAAGTGGGTCTCGGGCATAGGGACATTATGCATGCGAAGTCTTTTGTACATATTCACTTTGTCGCAACAGATAACAATCGAATCCGGATCATCGATAACGCGAAGGCCGTTTAGTTGCGCAAGCCGTGCGACAACATAGGATGAGTTCATCGGATCGGTCAGGGTACGAATGAAAATGGCCTGGTACTGCGGAATCTTGTAGATATCCGGACGGAAAAGAAAATCGACGCGGTGGTTCATTTTGAGCGCGACTTGAGCCAATCGCATGAGCGCGCCCATTTCCTCGGAGCGGCTGACAGTATAGCGTTCAATGAATATTCCTATATTCGCCATGAGACCAGCCTGTCGATAATTTCTTTTTCTCGCTTGTTAAGTTTGCCGTAGGTCAGGGGTTGGAGGGCGCTCAAAAGTATCGTGCCGTCCTTGAGGACAATGACCCGCACCAGCGCAAGCGGCAATCGAAACACCCGCCAAACAGCCCCGGCAAGGTGGCGGTAGCGCGGAGTCAGACATTCGCCGAGAATGCACCGAAAATAACCGACCCGCGCACCGGGCGGAAGTTCCTGGCAGGAGATAGCATAGGTATAGTTGCGGGACATCGACTTTGCCACCCGCGTTTGTTGTCCCTGTTTGGTGACGATACTCTGGCGGGTCATGAAGGGATTGAGCGAATCGACAATAACCGGCGGCTCAAAATAGCCGTTGGTGATATAGTAGTCCGGTATCGGCAGTCCGACCAATTTAATTTTTTCCAAAAAGAGCGGGACAATATAGCCATCGAGAGATTCTTTGCAGGTGGGGTGGACCCGTTTTTTGTCGTATTCCCAATCCTGCGAGGCATAGTAGCCCGGGCCGAGATAATAGTAATCTCCGCGAAGGTTGACATAACAGTCTTCGCGACTGAAATAGGCCATGTAATCGTGGGTTACGCCCCGGTCGGGCAGAAGTGGTTTTTTGAGACGGGCTAGCGCCACGGCAGAGATATCCCCCGTGATGCTGGATTGTTGCCATTGACAGGCGGGTGTGCAAGCAGACTACTCCGTCCGGAACTATCTTGTTGCCGGTCGGCGGCAATCTTCCGTCGCCTATCCACGTCTAAACTTTTGTGTCCGTCTTTTTGTGTCAACACCGTGGTGTGTAAAACCAGTTTTCTCATTAGTTGGTTCAACTAAACGAATTTACACCAAATGTCAAGGGGTAGGCGAGAAAAAGAGGTGGCGAAGCTGTAAGTACGGTTAGAATTTCTTCGCGCGGGACGCCGCGGAGGCGGGCGCATTTTCCGTGGTATCGGTTACCCTGCCCGACACTATAGGAAACTGAAACCCAAGTCTGTATTATACACGCCATGAAACCTATCCTCATCATCCAAAATGTCGATGTCGAAAAAGGAGGCGCAATCTCTGACTTTTTCACACGGGAATCAATTCCATACAAACAAATCCAATCCTACGCTGTCGAGAAACTGCCGCCAATAAACGAAATCCGCGCAGTCGTCACCCTCGGAGCGCCCTTTTCTGCTAACGACGCGCAAAAGCAGGAGTTCACCAAAGAGATCTATCGTTTCACTGCCGAAGCCATCAGGGCTGATATTCCGTATCTCGGCATATGTTACGGCTCGCAATTGCTGGCGAAAGTTTTGGGCGCGGCCGTAGTGCCGCACACCTCAAAAGAGATTGGAGCCTCGACGGTGCGTCTGACCGAAGCGGGCTTGTCTGATCCGCTCTTTGCAGGTTTTGATCCGGAGTTTCCGGTTTTTCAGTGGCACGGCGAGGCATTCAAACTTCCTTTCGGCTCGTCGCTTCTGTGCGAAGGCGCCGAGTGCAAAAACCAAGCTTTTCGAAAGCGAAACGCAGTGGGTATCCAGTTCCATCTCGATTCGAGATATGATGAAATACCAGATATGTGCCGGACATCGCCAAACGATTTAGCCGATGTCAATAAATCTCCCCAAAGCGTAATAGCGGAATTCGAAACAAACGCGGCAAGATACCAAAGTCTGAACGACAAACTGCTGAAGAATTTCTTGGGGTTGTGAAAGCATGCAGCGGGTCTCTTGGTCTTGTAGCGATTCCGCCGTGGTTCGCCGCAGGCGAACGGTTCAGTGATTCTGTATTCCTCATGAATATACCCCCACCCAGAGGAAGAGGGGAAAGAAAAGATCACACCGTCCCAACGAATGTCGGGAGTGTGGTACAGGAATACGGAGAATATGAGATTGCCACGCCCCTCTCAGAATCGGGGCTCGCAATGACGGGGTGGGTATGTCTGCTATATTTTCCTGTACCACACTCCGCCGTGGCGAGACGTACACCAGCAACTATAGTTCCCCTGTAGCGCGGGTCCGCTTCGGCCCCGCGGGTCTTCATTCCCCAAAATCGCCGGGGAATTCTAATCTTTCTCGCACTCCCCAATCCGAAGTATACTGTCCTTCCTCAAAATACCGTTGGAATGAGGACCATTCATACTCTCCCGGTGCGTCAACCAAACCCTCGGAAACGGGATTATAATGCACATAATCGATGTACCTGTTCAACTCACTTTCAGACCTGACAACTCTATCCCAGAACCGCGACTACCAAATTGATCGGTTTTTTCGATTGTTGACGGAATTATACGTAAGTGAGAACGATGATTTTATCCTTTGAAGAATAAGTGACAAGGAGACATTGTCTGTGTGTAGAATGAGGTGAAAGTGATTCGGCATGATTACCCATGCAATGAGGTCATACGAATAGCGATTTGTGATATTGTGAAATGTGTCCAGTAGCATTTTTTCATTGCCCTCAAGGACAGGTAATCTATTGAAAGTAACGGAAGTCACAAAGAATGTTCGCCCCACAATTTCATAGCGACGAAGACCAGGCATAATCAGTTACCGATAAAAGATTGAATGTCAGACTCGCGGGGCCGAAACGGACCCGCGCTACAAGACGAAGAAATTTGAGATTGCCACGCCCCTCTCAGAATCGGGGCCCGCAATGACGGGGTATGAGTGCCTACATTAATTCTTGTACCACACTCCGCCGCGGCGGAGTGTGTGATCTTTATATTGGTGCGTGACAGGGACGTCCCATACAAAGTCGTAAGGACAGACTGGTGCACGGGGCTTTCAAGTCCGCCGTGGCGGGACGTACACCAGCCACGGAATCTCACAAAGGAGAGCAAGACAATTTCACTGCGCGGCGCTGGTGTCCGGCGCCCACGATGCCGGTATCGTCGGCCAGGACAAACTATGCAGAACATCTGGTAAGGCGTCTGGATTGTTCGGATCACGAGAACAGCACCTAAAATACGTCCGCTGGTTCCCCAGAATATCCCAGACATTGTTCATGTCTATATAGAACAAGCCTGTGAAGAAATCATAGAGTTCAAAGGGAATACCGATTGTGAGGTCGTTAATGATTTCACTCCCACCAGGCGTGTAAATTATCTTCTCTTTCAGCCCCCCATTCTTAGCGGCGGCTAGCCGGAGATGAAGTTTGCGGGGGTTTTGGACAATAAACCCGGTCATCAGAAACCCTGTCGGGTCCTGCTCCCAGAGACTCACGAGAGGCTGTGAGCCAAACCATGTCCATGTCGTCGTGTCGGGCGGATCATTGTCATTATTGATGTACGACGCTCCACCGCTTACGCTCGCGGTTCCGTACGAGTCATCCATCGCCGGAAAGACGACAGAATAGTAACCCGGTGTCGTGTGCGGAAAATCTCGGAAAGAATGGACATCAGCCCGGAAATGAGCATCGATGACAATTTTCCCAAGGAGCGACCCAAAATCGTCTGCTTTATATGTAAAGAGGCCATGCCATTCGGTGAGATTGACAACGTTGCTTTTGCGCTTAGTGCTGGATGATGGTCCGGTGAGTCCATCGATCTCGACTGTCACCGGCCCAACCGAACCTACTCCGGTGTTGGGAATAAATGCGAAAATCATGCCCGGCTCCCAGGAGTAGATAGGCAGTTCGGTCCCGCCCACAATCACACGCCCTTTGGATCCGGGGTCACTACCGAAGAAACCGGTAATATAGAGGGTATCGAAGTGCTCAACGACGGCCATATACCTGATGCTTGGAGAGAGGATGCCGAAATCACCAGTGCCAGCAGTATATTGGAAGACAGTTTTCTTGCCAGGAGCCACAAGCGAATCAGTGGTTGGGTGCGCATGTAGATTTCTCGACTGGAGGTCTCCATAAATGGAGACCATATCAAATGGTCTCTGTGGGGGGGACTCTTTATAAGATTGGTAGAGATTTGCTCCCAACAGGCGATCAATCATAAACTGAGCTACAAGATTGCTGGCATCGGAAAAAACGCTATAAGACCAGCCGAAATACACTCCGGCATTCTTCGCAAGCATTGCTTGCTTCATCGGTTGGGCAAAAGGACCATCGCTTCCACACGCGTCAATATAGACCATTGAGTTTGCGGCGAAATTACCCCAGTAGTGGTCCACAAATTTTGAGGTAATTCCATAGTGGGCTTGAACAATCGTGTCCCCATTTGGCATGATATCGAAGGGCCCAACTTGAATCGCAAGTCGCTTGTGCTTGAGGTCAGTGATATAATTTGGGAGATTTGCCCTGGTGGAAATGGTACTTGTCCAGAGCGCATAAGCCATATCCGCTGAATCGAGACTAAAGTAGCCTGCGCCACCATGTGTGCTATAAAAGAAGACGCCATCACCGCCGACCGTCCTCAGGGCTTCAACAGTTTCGTCGGGTGTAGTTGCCACGTATCCACCGGCGTTTAACCAATTGGCGAGTGTCTGAGTTACTGGACTAAATAAATTATTCCCGAGCGTATTTAGCAATCGAGCTTGCAGAGAGGCGGGGAGCCCGCTGTTGACAATTGGCGGCCTGGGATGGCCGACTTCTCTCTTAATCGGGTAGGGATCATTATCCAGTGGCCGACTTCGGGACTCATATGGGACAATTATTTCGTCCTCTCGTGCTTCAGTCGGCAATCCACTTGAAGGGGGACGATTGTTCGTCACCAAGAGCAAAACACTGTCAACAAAGAGAGCCCAGACTGTGGAAGGACTATAGACTATACCAGCGCTATCAATCTCGGGCCTGCTATTCAGAAAATCTCGGATTTTTATGTATACATTGGGATCGCTGGTGAGCGAATCAAGCAGATGGGTAACGTCGTCGACCACCGCCATACGCGCTTCGGCGGACAGCATATTGCCGTCTTCGCAAGGGGCCGGTGACTCATACGTAATAAACATGTAATCGATCAAAACCGACAAATCGGAGATATCAATTACACCATCGGGGCTACCGTCGAGGTTACCTGCCGAATCGCAACAGGTCGGCGCGAGCGAAATAAACAGGTAATCGATCAGAGCCGACAGATCGCTGATATCTATTACCCCATCCGGACTGCAGTCAACATTACCTCGGACTGTACAGCAGCTTTGTGCATGTAGATCGTCAGCAGAGAAGCAGAGCAAAGCGATTACCAAAATTAAAAGAGCGAACGCACCAAATGGTTTGGGACCAGACGTTGGCCGACTGAAGCAAGTTTTTGTGCGTGAACTTTGATACATCCGACTCCTCCTCGAAAAATGAGTGTCCAAATACATATTGATGATCGAAACCACTTCTCTCAACGTTGACTAACAGTCTTAAGGAGCTTGTTGTTACAACAAAATATATAATAGGATTTCAAAAAATCAAGTCAAATTTGAATAATACTGTGCTGTCAGGCGCCCCCGCCTGACAGTCTTTTCTTCATCTTCCAGCGCGCCTGCACATTGTCACCCGCCCGTTCAAAATGACATACTCCGCTGACGGAGTAACCAGTGTTGATATTCGTGTGGGACGTCCCGGTTGCTCACCGGGGTCAAGAGAATATGAGATTGCCACGCCTGCCCGCCGTGGAGGGCCCCTCTCAGAATCGGGGCTCGCAATGACGGGGTGGGTATGTCTGCTATATTTTCTTGTACCACACTCCGCCGTGGCGGACGGTGTGATCTTTATATTGGTGCAGGCCAGGGACGTCCCGCACGAAGATGAAGATGGATTCTCCGCCCCGCCACAGCGGGCAGGCGTGGCGGACTGGAATGACATTGTTGGCGGACTGGAATGGTTTTGTTAGAGCATTTCGTTCTTCGTGGTGTCGGGCAGCCCAGCCTGACACTCCGATATTAGTAGGTCAGTGACCCTTGGGTCCTGACGTCTTATATTCGTTTAGTGTTACAGATGTCGAGAAGATGGATTCTCCGCCCCGCCACAGCGGGCAGGCGTGGCGGACTGGAATGACACTTAATAGGGCATCAAAAATCTGCATAGCCCCCCCCGCTAATTCAACTCCACCATCGTCTTCAATCTGTCCAGCTCCGTAGGACTCAGAAAACGCCATTCGCCCGGTTTGAGGTTTTTCAAATTAATTCCCGCAAATTCAACCCGTACCAGATGCTCAACCGGAAAACCAACCTTCTTGCACAACTGCTTCACCTCACGCTTGCGCCCTTCAGTCAAGACCAATCGCACACGCGAGAATCTTCCGGCAAACCCAAGCACATTCACTTTCGCATGGCCTATCGCGCCGTCATCAAGCTTGATACCGGCTTCGATTTGCGCCGCGGCTTCGCGCGAAAAAGTGCCGAGAACTTTTGCCTCGTATATTTTTGGAACTTCGTATTTGGGGTGAGCCAAACGATAGGTCAGATCGCCGTCGTTGGTCAGTAACAGAACGCCTTCAGTATCATAATCAAGCCGTCCGACGGGATAGACCCGCTGACGAAGCCGGCGTAAAAAATGAAGCACCGTGCGTCGTTTGAATGGATCGCGGAGGGTCGTCATAACCATGCGCGGTTTATGCAAAACAACGTAGATTTTTTCATCGACCGGACTAATGGCTGTGCCATCGACTTTGACGACATCAGTCGCTTCGTCTATGATCACGCCTACTTTGTCGATAGTTATATCATTGACGGTGACGCGCTTCTCGGCAATGAGAGCCTCTGCGCCTCGACGCGAGGTCACACCGCACAGAGAGAGATATTTATTGATTCTCATCAAGCGACCTCTCCAAAGAAATGTTTATGATTAGAATATACTATTGATGGGTCTTTTCGTCAAGCTCAAGGTCTGGCACGATTTCGTCCACTTGCTCGTCAGAAATCTCGTTACTTTCGGATTCAGCTGAAAAGTCGGCATTTTCGCCTGTTCGGTGAAGCGTAATCCTTCGGCCACCTGATTGTGGTGTCGATTGGCTTTCACCAGTCGGTAAGCTTTCAATATCAGCGTCTCTCTCAGCCGGATTATAGGTTCCATCGGCCACATTCAGCTTGCTGGCATAGGCATCAGCGAACGGTGTTTGCGGCAGACCGAGCTCGGTCTGC
>JAWXAN010000038.1 GCA_034439475.1 Candidatus Zixiibacteriota bacterium | reverse complement strand
TCCGATATTAGTAGGTCAGTGACCCTTGGGTCCTGACGTCTTATATTCGTTTAGCGTTACTGATGTCGAGAAGATGGATTCTCCGCCATCGGTGGACGGTGTGATTGCATGAAGATTTATGCTGGGTACCGGCCTACGCCGGTACGACATTAATAAGGGAATCCCATGGAAATCGGGCTCCCTGATACTATAGGCATCACCCCAAAAGGTCATTCCGGTCGGCCCACGGCGGAGAATCCAGTATTCATGTTTGTGGCCAGTAGGGCACCCCATGGAGCATACGAAGGCAAGTAGGGAGCATGACAGGAGCACGAACAGCCCTGCTCCATGCTCCCAAGGACCCCAACCCCAAAACAGCAATTAGCGATAGCGGTAAGGGTTGTGTAAAACTATGTTTGAACATGGCCACATTATTCGCAAAGGCAGACGTCAATGGCAAAGCGTAGGCGATCAAGAAACGCTCTGAAAAGCGTGGCGCTTGTCGGTACCGTGGCGGCGGGGCTCTTACTTGTGCGTTTTGTCGAGCAGGTCGGCCCAGAGCGTAAAGAGACGGACAGGTTCACGGTTACAGCGGTTTTCGACGGAGATACCGGCGACCTTGCCGGAGGTGACAGGCTCAGGCTGCTCGGCATAGACACCCCTGAAAAGGATGAACCGCTCTATAATGAGGCACGGAGCATGTTTTCCAAGCTTGCGAAGGGTGAACCCGGACGACTTGAGTATGGCGGAACCCGTCGGGACAAATACGGGCGTCTGTTGGGCTATCTCTATGTTGACGACACGCTTTTGGTTAACAAAGCGCTTGTTGATTCTGGGCTGGCCTATATTTATCTCTTCAAAGACAGCGATCTCAAAGATGAGGAAATAAATCAGATTTTGGCCAGTCAGCGAAATGCTATCGCCCGGAGGGTTGGGCTGTGGAATTTGCAATATGAGCCGGAAGGATATTATGTGGCAGGTAAAAATTCATTCCGGTTGCACCGCCCGGGCTGTAATTCGATTTCTGACCAAAAAATTGAGAATCAAATTCGCTTTGCGACCCGCGAAGAAGGGCTGTCTAAAGGATTGTCCCCCTGCCGCAATTGCCATCCGTGACAATGGATAATCCAAACAAAAACCCCCTCTGGTGGGAGGGGTTTTTGACAGTTTTATGTTCGCTTGCTTACTTGCGATTTCGTCTGATCAGGCCGACTCCGGCGAGACCAAGACCAAAAAGAAGCATCGAAGCCGGCTCTGGGACAGCGGTTTCACCGCCGCCGGGATTGTTAATTGAGAAAGAGCCTGTGTAAAGGTACTGGCTACCAACTCCAATACCGTGGGTACCGTTCTTATTGATGATGAGTTCATGCTGATTTACAAGACCGGAATAATCAAAAGTAAACTTGTCGAATTTTGAACCGTTAAGGTCGAAATCAAAGCCGAAATATCTCCCGAGAGTGGTCGGGTCGTCGCCATTGTTGGCATCCCACGCCGGCGCTCCATAATCGCCAAAATCCTGGAGTTCGTCATTGAATCCTCGGGTCGCATAATAATTGTAGGATTTTCCTGGGGTAGACAACGAAAATTTACCGAGGTAGGAATAATTAAGGAAACGCTCTGTTTCTTCGGAAGACAAGCTGTAATTCAGTTCGACTCTTAAACGATAGCTGTCAGAATCAATCTTGGTTAGTGAAGCGCTGGCAATGTTGAAAAATCCAAAGGCAAACGATGCCGAAGGGATCATCAACGCCAGAATGAGAATTGCGCCTAAAAGTACTCGTTTCATCGTCCCTACCATGCTGGACAGACCAGCTTTTAAGCCCTATACAGTTCAGTCAAAACATCGCACACGCATCGGAAATCCGTATCCACCACTATACGAGGCACTCACAAGGTACGCAAAAAGTCAAATCTGTCAATAGGCCATATTGACAGATTTGTAATAATGCAAAAATTAGCTGTGCTGTAATGTGTGAACTAACGGCGTCTCATGCGGGCCGGCTGTTGTCTTCGGGCTCGCCCAAAGGGCTGGTGTGGACGCTCGGGCTGGATTTTTTCCGCGTCTTTGCCTCCCAAGAGGACAGTTCGGACGAGTTTTTCGATATCTTTGACTTTACTCCGCTGGTCGGGTGTGACAAATGAGATGGCTCTTCCTGCAAGTCCGGCGCGGCCTGTGCGTCCGATTCGGTGGACGTAATCCTCGGGGTTATCGGGGATATCATAGTTTATAACCAACTCAATCCCTTTGACATCGATACCACGCGAGGCGATGTCGGTGGCAATCAGGATGCGGTATTTCCCCTTTTTGAAGCCTTCCAGGGCCTCTCTCCGCTGGGCAAGGGAACGGTCGGAGTGGATTTCGGCGGCACTGTGATCCATTCCGCGTACAGCGCGGGTAATTCTCTGGGCGCCGAATTTCGTCCGGCAAAAGACAAGGATCGCTCCGCGGTACTCCTCGAGTGTTTTCTGGAGCTGGATATGCTTTTCATCCTTGCGGAGCATGAAAATCTCTTGTTCCACATTTTCAGCGGCGGTTCCTGCGCGGGCAATTTCGACGCGGACTGGCAGTTTCATATGGGTTGCGGCGATTTTGACAATCTGATCGGGCATGGTTGCCGAGAACAGCATCGTCTGTCTGTCGCGTGGAACAGCCACAAGAATCCGCTTAATCTGCGGAGCAAAACCCATATCGAGCATACGGTCGGCTTCGTCCAAAACCAGCACATTGACATCATTCAGGTGAAGGCTTTTCTGGGTGAGGTGGTCGATTATTCTTCCGGGTGTGCCAATGACGACATGGGGGTTTTTGCGGAGAGCCATCAACTGGGGCTGCATCGATGCCCCGCCGATGAGAATGGCCGTTTTCAGGCCGAATGTCCGTCCGACTCGCTGAAATACTTCTTCGACTTGGAGCGCAAGTTCGCGTGTGGGTAAAATCACAAGTCCGCGTCCCTGGACTCGGGCAATGCGCTGGATCATGGGTATGGCAAAAGCGAGCGTTTTGCCGGTGCCGGTCTGGGCAATACCAATGACATCCAGACCTTCGATAGCGACCGGAATTGCCTTTTGCTGGATAGGGGTTGGCTCGGTAAACTTCATTTTGTCCAACGCTTCGAGCAGTTTTGGGGCGATCCCAAGACCATAGAAGTTACTGGCGTTTTGGGTGGGATGGTGCGTTTGTGTCATTCACAATTCCTTCAATTTCGTTTATGACCCGATTCCTGCAGGGTCATAAGCTTGCTGAATGACATGCGTGAGGTACGAGTCCGGTTTCCTCAATACAAATGAGGGTGGTTACTAATGCGCGATGGAGAGGATACGGCAAACAAAGCAGTTTGTCAATCTTTGTCGAACATCTGTTATTTGGCCCCTTTAACCGATCTTATGGCTGAGAGTTTCAATTATTTTTGATTGATTTGGGGAGCAGAGACAGGGAGAAAGGGAATTGAGCGGTGGGGCAAGGTGCAGAACCAAGCTTTTCCGGTTGCGTTAAGTCTTGGCTACGGCTGAATCAAGGAAGACATTTCACAGTGTAATTCTCTTTGAATTTTCGTGCAGGCCGTCTCTGGCCTGCACCAACTTGAAGATCACACCGTCCCGACGAATGTCGGGAGTGTGGTACAAGATAATATGGCGACGTGGCTGGGCATCACCAGCAAAACGACAGAAAACGTGCCCGCTATTTTTAATTGATTTAACGCCTTCTTCCCTCTACCATCGGCACATGTATAATCCAGTGCCCTATATATGAATGATATAAAAAAAAAGAAGGAAACAGTCCTCTCCGGAATGCAGCCAACCGGGGCATTGCATATCGGCAATCTCGAAGGCGCGCTCAGAAACTGGGTTCGTTTACAAGACCAATACTGGATGTTTATCTGTGTTGTGGACTGGCATGCCCTGACTGCTGATTATAATGACACAGTCGGCCTCAAAGACCGCATTTTTCAAATGGGGATCGATTTCCTCGCCGCCGGGCTCGATCCGGAAAAGTGCGCGATATTTATTCAGTCTGAAGTAAAAGAGCACGCCGAGCTTCATTTGATATTTTCCATGCTCATAAGTGTCCCGACTTTGACCCGACTACCCACATATATCGAGAAAAAAGAGAAGCTGGATTCGTATGGATTTCTGGGATATCCGGTGCTTCAAGCCGCAGATATATGTCTATATAATGCCGATAAAGTGCCCGTCGGCAAAGACCAGGAGAAGCATATTTGGTTGGCCGCAGATTTAGCAAAACGATTCAATTCCACATATAAGAAAGTCTTCGTCGAACCGCAGGCGCTCTTTGCTGAGACCCCGCTGATACTTGGGGCTGACAACAGGAAGATGTCCAAATCATACGACAATCATATCCCGATTGATTACACCGAAGAACAGACCGAAAAACGGATACGGACATTTATAACCGATCCGCAAAAGGTTCGGCGTGGTGATCCGGGTAATCCCGATATTTGCCCGGTTTATTTTTTGCATAAGATATATACTGAAAACGCAACCGAGGTTATTGCCCCTCCATGCCGGACAGGAGAACTTGGGTGTGTCGACTGTAAAATGAAACTTGCGGCCAATCTCAATTCCGTTCTCAGGCCAATCAGAGAGAAAAGGAAACAACTTTCTTCAAAACCAGATTACGTTTGGGATGTATTAAATACAGGAGCGGAACGGGCACGAAACCGCGCCCAGAATGTTATGGACAAGGTGCGTAGCGCTATGAAAACAGATTATAGAAAGCAACTGTCATGAGCAAGGCCCCAAGCTCGGTAGTGTCATCACAGGCCGAGTTTCGATCGGTCGATGCGCCGGACGAATATCGCGAAAATTACCAAGTCGACATTGGTGTCTTTAGCGGACCGCTCGATCTGCTTCTCTTTCTCATAAAAAAAGAAGAAGTCGATATTTCCGATATTCCTATCGCAAAGATTACGCGCCAGTATTTGAAATATATCGAGATGATGCAGACGCTCAACCTCGAGGTCGCTGGCGAATTTGTGCTGATGGCGGCCACGCTCATTCGGATAAAGACCCGCCTGCTTCTGCCCAGTTTTGAGGCTGAACTTGATGAAGGGGACCCGCGCGAAGAGCTTATCTGGGCGCTCATGGAGTACAAAAAGTACAGAGAAGCCTCCGAAGTTCTCCGCGAAAAAGCCCTGCTCGAAGAGCAGCATTATGTCCCACCAGCGCCGCTTGGAAAAATCGAAGGACGGGTCGACCTTTCGCCCGCGACAACTCTTTTTGATCTTATGGCGGCTTACCGAAACCTCATGGCTGGCAAAAAGCCGGAGATATTTCATGAGGTTGTGCCGGAGGAAATATCAATTGAAGAGCGTATGTTGCTCATTATGCGGTATCTTAAAGGCGAAGAGTCGGCCTTGTTTGAAGATCTTTATATAGATCATCCGAAGAAAATGACGGCGGTCGTGTCATTCATTGCCATGCTCGAACTGGCCCGCACGCGAAGAGTCAATCTTCAGCAGGCCTTTCCATTCTCGGCCCTTCGGGTGTACCGCGGAGAGTTTTATGATGCGCCGCATCGAGAAATTGATCTTATTGCCTATGAACCAATAGACGAACAGGTTAATGAAGTATGATAGATGATGCCTATATCCAGTCGACTGTCGAAGCCATGATTTTGGCTTCGCCTGAACCGCTATCTGTTTCGCGCATAGTCAATGTGACCGGCTCGCTTACTCCGTCCAGAATTGCGCAGGCAGTCACCGAGTTGAATGTCCGTTACACCGAGACTGGCTCATCGTTTAGAATCCGCGAGATAGCGGGCGGCTATCAGTTTTACATCTTGCCGGATTATGTTGGCTATGTCGAGGAGCTTTTCGCGCGTCGGCGCAAAATGCGTCTGACTCGCGCGGCTCTCGAAACGATTGCTATTATCGCCTACAAACAGCCGGTGACTAAAAATGAAATCGAGCAAATTCGCGGTGTCTCCTCGGATGGCGTCATCAATACGCTGCTTGAGAAAAATATGGTGCTCATTACCGGACGCGCGACGACGGTTGGTAAACCGCTTCAGTATGGGACAAACGAGGAGTTCCTCAAATTCTTCGGATTGAATTCGCTCGCTGATCTTCCGAAGATGTCGGAAATCGAAGAGCTACTGGCATCGAATGAACGCCGCGAGCAGACCGAGCTCGGTCTGCCGCAAACACCGTTCGCTGATGCCTATGCCAGCAAGCTGAATGTGGCCGATGGAACCTATAATCCGGCTGAGAGAGACGC
>JAWXAN010000037.1 GCA_034439475.1 Candidatus Zixiibacteriota bacterium | reverse complement strand
TCCCGCGGTTCAGCGATTCTTTTGTTCTCTGTCTTTCCCGCGGACGCGGGAACCCAGTATGAAGTGGTGTCGGGCGACCCCGACGGGGCAGTTATCCCTCGCCCGACACTATGATTAAACTGTCAGGCGGGGGCGCCAGACAGCACGGACGAAGATGGATTCCAGTTTTCACTGGAATGACAAAATAGAAGGCTGACTGCACTTCTTAATTCTTCGTACACGCCGTCCTCCATTGGCGGATTCGAAAATCTCTGGCAGCACTAGATTTACAGAAGTGCAGTCAGGCGCCCCCGCCTGACTGTCTTCTTTTCTATTCCGTCGGGTCTTGGTCACTTCGAGTGAAAAGCGAGGAGTGAGTGCTGAGGCTTCCGAAGTCAGCCCACGGCGGGTGACCTGATGGCCACACTGTGCGCGACCGGGACGTCCCGCACGAATATCAAAGCTGGGTACCGGCCTGCCCGCCGTGGAGGGTTCTCTTAATCCCGATTATTTCCCTTGACAGATTTTCGCATCCCGGCTATACTTTTTTGTGAACCTTTTCACATATCGGGTGATATATTCCAAGTAATGCAGGTTTACTATTGGCTATGTAAGGAACCGACCTGATGACAAAGAAGCGTATCTCCGAATCGACAATTCATCGCCTTTCTCTCTATTTCCGAACGCTTTCGGCTCTCGAAAAGGAAAGCCATGCCACTATTTCATCCAAAGAGCTGGCAAAACGTGAAAAGCTGACCCCAGCCCAAGTCCGCAAAGACCTGTCGTTCTTCGGCTCCTTTGGCACCCGTGGACTCGGCTATCCGGTCGGTGAACTCAAAGCCAAAATCGCGACCATTTTAGGAGTTGACCGAAATTGGAAAGTTGCTCTCATAGGAGTAGGCAACATAGGCTCGGCCCTTGTTTCATACAAAGAGTTCAGCAAGCAGGGATTCCAGATTGTGAAGGTTTTCGATAATGACCAGCGGAAAATCGGCTCAAACCACAAGGGGCTTGTTGTTTCTGACACCAAAAATCTCATACAGGAGCTTCGTGAGACTGGTGTTGAGGTCGTCATTTTAGCGGTTCCGGCCTCTGCGGCGCAATTTATTGTCGATGATATCGTTTCGGCTGGAATCAAGGCGATCCTCAACTTTGCTCCGGTCAATCTCAAAGTCCCCGAAGATGTCTATATCCGTAACGAAAATATGTCCATGGAACTCGAGTATCTTTCATTCGCAATTGTGAACAATTACAGCCAAAAACGGATAAAGTAGACTCTTGCAGCAATTCCGCCAAAGCGGACTGTGGTTCAGCGATCCTTCCTCCCGAGGTACAGCGGAAAAGAAGATAAAAGTGTAAACAAGGTCTCCGGTTCATATTGTAAGCAATATAGCCGGTTTACTCAGTTGAGAATGCAGTCACGGGTGAAACGAGCTTTCATTTTTGGTCAAAATCGACTATATTAACCAAAACAAGCGGTCCCGACCAAATATTTCGTGGAGAAATAACCAATACTTAGCGTACAACCCCAGAACTCGCCTTGAGTATAAAGCTGAACTGATAGAAAAGAATAAATCAAAATGAAACAGACATTCTCTCGGATATGCCTCGCCGTCCTTTCTCTCCTTTGTCTTTCGACATCGATTTCCGCCCAGCAGGATACTTTGGCTATTTTTCTCGAACAGGGCGGAAGGGCGCTGCGTGACAAAAAATTCACTGTGGCCCGCGAAAACTACCAGAAAGTTCTCGCAGTCAAACCGGATAATCCCGAAGCCGTGCGGAATATGGGCGTCATCTTTTCCGCTTTAGGCGATCAGAAGCAGGCCAAAGTCTATTTCGAACGAGCTTTGAAACTGCAACCGAACAACTCCGATATTTCCAACAATCTTGGTGTCATATACAGCGATGAAGACAACAGCGCGGCGGCGATAGAGCGGTTTGAGACCGCCAACCGTCTCGACACCGGCAACGTCCTCTTCCTCACAAATCTCGGAAACGAATATTCAAAATCCGGCCAAGTCGCCAAAGCCCTTCCATTGCTCCATCGAGCCTCGGCTAAAGATACCGCCAATCCGATTATTTATTTCTCCATTGCAAACGCCTACGGGGCGATGAAAAAATATGACTCGGCTGAGACCTTCTATAACCAGAGCATCTCCCACGGCGGCAAAACGGCTGAATTACATTTTTTCCTTGGCGTTGTCCAGCGCAATCTCGGCAAACAATCTGAATGCGAGCACAGTTTTACAAAAGCTGTCGAGATCAACCCAAACCACAAAGAAGCTTTTCAGGCTCTTGGCCTTTTATACGCCAACCAGAAAAAATTTGTGGCCGCGGCCGTTCAGTTTGAAAGGGCCGTTGCTATCGATTCTACGTTCTATCCGGCATGGGTGACGCTTGGCGCCTCGTACTATCTGACACGGCATTTTGCTAAAGCTGATTCTGTGATATATCGTCTTTTCAAAGTCGATTCTACTTTTGGATTCCAAATGATGGCGATAATCGAAGCCGAGAAGGGCAAAGAGCAGAACAAGAAATAGGCGCGGATTCTCAATTACTCTCAAGAATTTTTATAGTCTTAACTATGGCGACCTCGCCATACTTTCTCATTTCCTCCCCACAATAGTCTCACCGTAAGAACCGGCTGCCATGTTGCGCGACTTGAGCTTATCACTGTAGGCACGGCTCTTGATAATAATCACCGGTAGAGCCACAAGCTGTCTCAAGGAGGAAGGGAGTATTTTATGAGAAGGGTATCAATCATTGCGCTCTTATGTGTTTCTGCAATAGCCGTAGTTGTAATTGCAGACGAGGGCAAACAACTCATCGCAAATAAATCAAAAGCAATTGCCGAAGGCGCGCTGAGCGCTCCGGCTGGTTCCAACCGTAATGTCCAGCATGTCATCGATAATCTCAACGGAGCTGTCGATTCCTGGCATTTGGCAACACTGCACGAGGACAAGTCCCGGCTTTCGAGTTCATGGAGCTCAATACAGCAGGTAATAGTGGATGACCTCAAAGAGACCCAGCAGGAAGTCCGCAATCTGGCTTATACTATCGCATTCTATGCAGCAGAATCCGCCGAGTATTCAAGCGGGCAGGAATGGTCGGAAGCCCACGAAGAATCACTTGATAACAGCGCGCAGATTGCATTCCAAGAAAAATTCAGCTCGCTTAAATCCAAGCGTTTGATTAGCGCGGCGATCAATGCAAGCTCTGCTTTTTCAAATAAATATCGTCTACTCGGGGATTATGTCGATTTGCTTCGCAGAGAGCTCGGGATGAAACGAATCGCCTATGCCTCCGTCCGCAAAGAAAGCATGGAGTATCAAAAGAGCAAATAAGCGAGAATTGCAGAGACTAATAGAAAACTGACAAAATAGTTGAAGTAACCCCTCTTCTTGTGTGTGGAACCCTTCGCGCGACGCCGCCACCTCCCCCGATGGCGGCGTTTTTTTTGTCTCGCTGGGTGATTCTTTGCAAGTTAATCTATCCTTCTAATTGACAAATGAGTTATTATTGAATGTTGCGACGCTGACAATTAACGATAGAGATCATAAGTGAATTATAACTTACAGAGAGGACGACATGGAACTTGGAAACATACGAATCAAGATTAACGAAAATGCATCGGCCAAAATAGAATGTGCTCGGGCAGAGATACTCATGCCTGATGGCACCATCATTATTAAAGAAGGAGCCTTTTCGCTCTGTCGGTGCGGACAATCCAAAAAGAAACCGTTCTGCGACGGCACACATAAGGAGTGCGGGTTCGTAGGTTAGATGATGGATGGATGTGCCAAGTGGTGTCGGGCGTCTCTGCCCTGCGCTGGTAGGGCGGGTCCGTCCGCGAACCCGCCGATTATGCCTCCCGATCATGAAAGATGTCGAGACCTCGGAAGGTATCGACCTGTCCTCGGTAACCCAGCCAACGGCTGGGTGTTTCCTGCTCAGTGTGAGAATGTGCGGATTGCAGGGATATGGTGCGCAATAGGGACGTCCCGCACGAAGAATAAGGAAGTGGTGTCGGGCGACCCTGCCCGACACATAAAGACAGTCAGGCATCCGCCACGGCGGACTGACCTACCAATATCGACAAATATGAAATTGCCGCGTCACGAAGTTTATCCCGCTAAGCGGGGCTCCTCGCAACGACGAGAGCGGGAATGTTGGCTTTGATTCTTGTATCACACTCCCGACGTTCGTCGGGACGGTGTGATCTTTACTTATCCGTGCCCTTACCGCAGAACCTTCTGGGGTGACATTGCAGGCAACACTTTTTGTTGCGACAGAATTGGTTTCAAAAACTCACCCGTATATGACCCGCGCGTTTTTGCGACTTCCTCCGGTGTGCCCGTGGCAATGACCCGTCCGCCCCCATCGCCGCCCTCAGGGCCGACATCGATTATATAATCAGCAGTTTTAATGACGTCCAAATTATGCTCAATCACCACAACCGTATTGCCGCGATCCACAAGTTCGCTCAGGACATTGAGCAGCATGCGAATATCCTCAAAGTGCAAACCGGTTGTCGGTTCGTCGAGAATATACATCGTCCGTCCGGTGGCGGTTTTTGAAAGCTCAGTAGCAAGCTTCACTCGCTGGGCCTCTCCACCCGAAAGCTGTGTTGCCTGCTGGCCAAGGTGGATATATCCGAGTCCGACATTTGAGAGCGTCAGAAGTTTATTTTTTATTCGCGGGATATTTTCAAAAAAGCTCAACGCCTCCTCGACTGTCATATCCAGCACATCGGCGATGGATTTTCCTTTGAAGGTCACACTCAGCGTCTCACGGTTGTAGCGCTTTCCTTTACAAATTTCGCATGGGACATAGACATCGGGCAAAAAGTGCATTTCAATTTTGATAATGCCGTCCCCTTCGCAGGCCTCGCACCGTCCCCCTTTGACATTGAACGAAAACCGTCCCGGCTGATATCCGCGGGCTTTGGCCTCGGGCAATCCCGCAAACAAATCTCGTATTGGCGTGAAAAGTCCGGTATATGTCGCCGGATTCGACCGTGGTGTGCGGCCAATGGGCGACTGATCGATATCGATTACTTTATCAATATACTCGACACCAGTGATTTCCTTATAGGGAAGCGATGGCGTGCGGCTGTTATAAAAATGCCGCGCCAAAATTCTGTAAAAGGTCTCGTTGATAAGCGTCGATTTCCCTGAACCAGAAACACCCGTCACGGCGACAAAACAGCCGAGCGGAATTTCAATATCGACATTCTTCAAATTATTTCCCGTCGCGCCCGTGAGCGTAATAGAGTCGCCATCGATGGGACGGCGTACCGCGGGTGTGCGAATTTCTTTCGCGCCTGAAAGGTATTGGCCAGTCAGCGATTTTTTGTTGGCTTTGATTTCATCGGGGGTGCCGCTTGCAACAATATGCCCGCCATGCACTCCCGCCCCGGGTCCCAGATCAAGAACATAATCAGCCTGTTCAATAGTATCCCGGTCATGCTCGACAACCAGCACGGTGTTACCGATATCCCTCAGTTCGGTAAGCGTGCGCAATAGTTTTTGATTGTCGCGCTGGTGAAGCCCGATCGATGGCTCGTCCAAAATATAAAGCACACCGACAAGGCGTGAGCCGATCTGGGTCGCAAGCCGTATACGCTGGGCTTCGCCTCCGGAGAGTGTCGATGCGGCGCGTCCAAGCGTCAAATAGTCGAGCCCGACATCGCACAGGAATGAAAGCCGCTCACGAATCTCTTTGAGAATCTGTTTGGCGATAGTCAACTGACGTTTCGAAAGTTTTATATCCTTGAAAAAGTTCGCGGCATTTTTGATCGATTTTTCGACCACACTGTCGATGGTCTCCCGGTCGATTATGACCGCAAGCGCCTCAGGCCGCAACCGAGCGCCTTTGCATACCGGGCAGGTCGAGATCGACATGTAATGTTCAATCCATGTCCGCACGCCGCTTGAGTCGGTCTGCTTGTATCGCCGCTCCAGCTGGGGAATGACGCCTTCAAAACTCGATGTGTATTGTCCATGCCCCGAGGAAGTGCCCGACGAATGCTCGTACTCGAAACTTATTTCGTCTTTACCCGAACCGAAGAGAATTATTTTTTGAATATCTGCCGGCAACTTATTGAACGGAGTGGACATCTTAAAATTATGATGCGTGGCTAATCCTTTGATTCTATAGCGGTACCAGTTGGCCATGCTGCTTCCGCCCCAGGCATGGATAGCGCCGTCGTTTATCGAAAGCGTCTTGTCGGGCACAACCATCTCGGGATCGATAACCATCTGCTGGCCGAGTCCGTCGCATGTTTTGCATGCCCCATACGGCGAATTGAATGAGAACAGCCGCGGACTTGGCTCTTCGTAGGAGATATTGCAGTTGAGACAGGCGAATTTTTCGGAGAAGAGCAAGTCCTTCTTATTGATATTTATAAGAACCGTGCCCTGACCCATTTTGAGCGCGGTCTCGACCGAATCAGCCAATCTCCGCCGCGATGACGGTTTCACGACCAGCCGGTCGATTACGGCTTCAATAGTATGTTTCTGTGTTTTGTTCAGGCTTACCTGTTGGTCTGATTCGACTATCTCGCCGTCGATACGGAGTCGCACATATCCTTCGCGGCGCGCTTCATCAATTATATCTTTGTGCTCCCCTTTTTTGCCGCGGGTGAGCGGAGCAAGAACAATGAGCCGTGTCCCTTCGTCGAATGTCAGCACCGAATCAACAATCTGCTCGACGGTCTGCTGGGTGATGGGCTGGCCGCATTTCACACAATGCGGAACGCCCACTCGGGCGTAGAGTAGACGAAGATAATCGTATATCTCGGTTATCGTCCCGACTGTCGAGCGGGGGTTTTTGAGTGTCCCTTTTTGTTCGATAGAAATTGCAGGGGAAAGACCTTCGATAAAATCAACGTCCGGTTTTTCCATGAGGCCCAAAAACTGCCGGGCATACGATGAAAGGGACTCAACATATCTGCGCTGGCCTTCGGCATAAATCGTGTCGAATGCAAGCGAGCTTTTGCCCGAACCGGAAAGTCCGGTGATGACAGTCAGGCTATCGCGAGGAATACGCACATCGATATTTTTGAGATTATGTTCGCGCGCCCCTTTTATATGAAGAAACTCTTTATTTTTACTGTATCGGTCGCCGTTATTGGCCATTATCACTCCCTGAAATTGTCCAACCCCCAATGTAGGTTCAAGAGCTCATGTAAGGAAGAACAAAGCGCGGTTCTCTATCACTTTTAACCATTACCTTGATATTCTTAGCCAAGGCAGGTTGTACTCTTAATGCCTGCTCTGGTAGACGAAACCACTTGACTTGCGCTTCAATAAATGCCATCCTAAAGCCTATGAATAGCTTGCAACAAACGCTCGCACTTGGAGTTCCGATTTCCTGGCCGAAATGGCTTATCAGCACAAGTTTATTTTTGGTACTGGCTCTTGTCTTGCCAATCGGCTTTCATCAGATAGGAATGAGTGGCAGGATTTTTCTGCCGATGCACATTCCGCCGTTATTGGCAGGCTTTCTGGCTGGTCCGATCTCGGGCATTGTAGTCGGCATTCTTGCTCCGGCATTGTCACATCTTATCAATGGAATGCCGCCTTCGTATGCTGTGCCGCTTATGTCGGTTGAATTGGCCGTCTATGGATTGGTGGCCGGGATGGCATTTTATAAACTTCGTCTGAATATCTTTATCGCTTTGTTGACCGCCATGATTGTCGGGCGAATAATGTTCGGTGTGACGCTTTTTTTTCTCGGCCTTTTTGTGGAAATGCCCTATACAGCGGCGGCTTGGTTCTCGACTGCGGGAGCGATGGTCACCGGCTGGCCGGGGGTTTTGGTTCAGTTGGCTATGATTCCGCTGATTGTCATTGGCGCGAAGAAATCCAAACTCGTCTGAGTTAGGGAAGACGTTTCGATCGACATAGAGAGAAATAGTCCGCCGATACCTTCTTGGTCTCGACACCTTTTCTTCATTTTGTAGTCTTGTAGCGCGGGGAAGCCTGTCCGCTGTGGCGGATCTTATGCCCCGCGAGTCTGATATTTCCCCCGAGTAATGAATACACTCTCCTCTTACCTAGGTAGAAGCAAAAAAAGAATCTCACAACCACGTCATTGCGAACCCCGATTCTTAGAGGGGCGTGGCAATCTCATATTTTCTTTTTCTTGTAGCGATTCCGCCGCGGTTCGCCACAGGCGAACGGTTCAGCGATTCTTTTCTGTTCCGTCGGGTCTTGGCTTATCATTGCGTGAGCAAGGATATAGGCGCTAAGGCTTCCGAAGTCCGCCGCAGGTGGATGACCTGACGGTCACTTAGTGCAGGGCCTTCGCCACACCTACCCACTGTGGCGGGTTCTCCGATATTAGTAAGTCTATTCCCTCTTGGGTTTCTACACCCCCTGCTTTCCCTCGAAAAATGCGACATCCATGCCCGAAAATCGGTAGGCGACCCCGCCACTCTTGTATATTATTAAGCCATGCTATCATACGAAAAAATGGTTCGGGCCATGCGCGAAAAAGACAGCGGCTTTAACGGCCAATTCTATATCGGCGTACATTCGACCGGTATTTATTGCCTGCCGTCGTGCACGGCTCGAGCACCGCTCTTAAAAAATGTCCGCTTTTATCCGTCGCGCGAAGACGCTCTGTCTGCTGGTTTACGCGGTTGCAAACGATGCAAGTCTGACAAATATCCTGATGTTCTGCCTGATTGGGTCAAACGGCTCATCACATTCATGCGCGAGAATAAGACCATTCGTCTGACCGAACATGATCTGTCAGTTGCTTCAGGCGTCGATATAACGACAGTGCGAAGGCATTTCCGCGCACAACTTGAAATGACTCCGCTTGCGTTCCACCGCCGACAGAGGCTATTGAACGCGCAGGGACTGCTATCGGCTGGAAGCACTACCCTCGATGCCGCATACGAATCCGGCTACGAATCACCAAGCGGGTTCAACGCCGCATATAAAAAAGAATTTGGATTTTCGCCCGGGAGGTCTCATGCTCGATAATAACATTAGGTCAATCCAATACTGTGATCTGGATAGTCCGCTCGGACCGATGATTGCCGGAGCCACTGAAAGCGGAATCTGTTTTCTCGAATGGCATGACCGCGGGGGAGTGGAACGAATCAAAGAACGTGTGGTCAAACGCTACAAGCGCGAGGTCATTGCAGGCACAAATGATCACCTGCTTCGACTGAAAACAGAATTGAATGCCTATTTCGCAGGTGCCTTGAAAGATTTTACTGTTTTAATTGATGTCACAGGCACACCCTTCGAGAGACTGGTCTGGAAACAATTGCAGATTATTCCCTATGGCGTGACGCGCTCGTATGGCAACCTTGCGGAATTTCTCGGCAAACCGGGCGCGCAGCGGGCTGTCGGAAGAGCCAATGGCGCAAATTATCTATCTATCGTCATTCCCTGCCACCGGGTTATCGAGTCGACCGGCAAACTTCGCGGCTACGGCGGCGGTCTTTGGCGCAAACAGGCATTGTTGGACTTAGAAGGCGCCAAAACAATTCAGCCACTTGCGCAGATACAAACGCGCCTTTTTCAAACAGAAACTCCGCACTGATTGTTCGTGGCTGGTGTACGTTCCCCGTGCACCAGCATTCTCTAAACGTGTCGTTGCGAGGAGCGGCTTCATAGACGAGACCCACCACGCCTGCCCGCTGTGGCGGGGCGGGCAGGCGTGGCAATCTCATATTTTCCGCCGCGGCGGACTCTCCGATATTCGTAGGTCGGCGATCCTTGTGATCCCGACATCTTTTCTTCGGTGCGGGGCAGAGACACCCCGCGCGAATGACAATACTGGTTACTCCGTCAGCGGAGTATGACATTGAGAATTAACCATCCCTATGAAAAAATAGGGCGGGTCTGTCTTCGAACCCGCCGCAAGCGGTGCGGTACAAGATTCAAAGCCAACTTTCCCATCACGTCGTTGCGGGCATAATGATCAAAATGTGTGGGTTTTTGATTCATTTTTGACAGAGTTTGAAGTACCAAGCAAAGTAGTTTGTACGATGATGAACAGCGAGTCCACGGTGCTGCCGGTATCGAGCTTTCAGACGGCTAAAATAGCTCTCTATCCAATTTGTTGAATGTGGAATATGGGGATTATCAAGATAGCAAAAC
>JAWXAN010000036.1 GCA_034439475.1 Candidatus Zixiibacteriota bacterium | reverse complement strand
TAAACAAAAGCACACCCGGCAGGAGTATCACTTGCGCATACTTGCCGGATGATAATAGAAATGCCAAGGAAACAACTTGAGTACAGGCGTACGCAGTGGTAAACAGAACGAAAGGATGCCGCCATGGCCGAGATTATCGTAAAATTTGAAAACAAGATAATCGAGCGGATTGTAACCGAAAAGAAGAGGATAACTATCGGTCGCACTCAAGACAACGATATCGTTCTTGAGAACCGCGGCGTCTCGCGCAAGCATGCCTTAATCGAATTCAATAACAATGCCGCCGTCATTATCGACAATGAGTCTCTCAACGGGACATTCGTCAATAATCGCAAAATCAGCGAGGAAGTCCTCCAAGACGATGACATTATTACCATTGGCAAGTACGCTCTTATCTATCATACCGAGACCACTGGCAGCACCGAAGAGCGCGCCGATATGGACGGCACAATGGTACTCAATACCAAGCGTCAAAAAGAACTTATCGACAACGACAGGGTCGAACGCCAGATAGTAGCCAAGTATGGCGGTTCTGTGCTTATCGGCGAGGAAAACAGTGAATTCTCAGAATATAAACTCGATAGAGACGTGACAACGATCGGTCGAGCGAAGTTTGTTCATGTTAGAGCAAAGGGGCTCCTACTTTCAGGCATCCAGGCGAAAATAATCAGCGAACACAATACCTATGCCCTTTACAATCTCGGGAGCAAGAGGAAAGTGAAGGTAAACGGCGAAGCAATAGTGCGCCAAATGCTCAAGAATGGTGACATGATTTCAATCGGCAAGAGCACCTTCAAGTTCGTCTCAGGGAAAACCGTATGAGGTGTGCTCTCGTCTCTGACATCCACGCCAATCTTGAAGCGCTCGAAGCCGTCCTTCGGGATATCGACACTCTCCGCGTTGACCAGATATTCTCCCTTGGCGATGTTATCGGCTATGGAGCCGACCCGGCGGCCTGTGTGGCGTTGGTCGAAAAACATTGCGCGGTGAAACTCATGGGCAACCATGAATATGTCTCGCTCGGTCTGACGGATATGAAGAAACTCAATACGATTGCCCGCGAATCACTTACCTGGACAAAATCCCAGCTTGGAGATCGCTCCCTTTCCGATATCTCAAAGTATGAAATCGAAGCGCACACCGACACCAATTACTTTGTGCATGCTTCCCCTTTTGAGCCGGAGAAATGGCACTATATTCTCTCTATTGACGATGCCGCCCAGGCTTTTCATAACCTGGAAAATCGGATGTGCTTTTTCGGCCATACTCATGTACCGCTCATCTTTTCAGAAATCGACACGTCGTCCATCCGTTGCCGAACCGGACACAGTTTTCAACCTGATGAAGAATGCCGCCATCTTATAAATGTCGGCTCCGTCGGACAGCCGAGAGATAACGACCCAAGAGCATGCTATGTGCTCTATGACACCGATGAACAGGATGTTGAATATCGACGCGTCGAATATGATGTCCAGCGGACACAGCAAAAAATGATTCAAGCAAATATTCCGCGAGTCTTGGCGGAACGCTTGGAGACCGGTCGTTAAGGAGTAACACACATGTCACGATATTTTTCCCAGATACTCTTTCTCTTAGTCACAATTTTTATCGTAGTACTGTACATAAACGATTTTGGTCCAATCGACCGCCTCCAGCGGTCAGCCAATGACCTTCTCTGCAAATTTACCGCAACCAATGAGAGCAGTCAAAACGTCGTAATTGTCAACATTGATAAGAAATCCCAAACACAGTATGGCCAGTGGCCCTGGGACCGGGATCTTGTTGCCGATCTGATTGCCGCAGTCGGGACAGCCGAACCAAAAAGTATCGCGGTCAACCTTGATCTCCCTGAAGACGCTCAGCAGGACTCTGCAGGACATACCGACATTCTCGCCAGCCAGTTCCGCTGGGTGACACAGGCTGTTCTCCAATACGATATCGCGCTATCCAACTTTAGAAGCTCAAAGACGAACAATCCCCCGAACCTTTTTCAGAACTCTATTACCGTCAACAACCCGGTCGGATTGATAAGCGAAGAATCAGGATTGTCGGTTCGTAAAGTGTTTCTTCCCGCTGAAAAACTATTGGCCCATAAGCCCAAACTCGGCTTCGATTTCGAGTCTCCCGACGATGACCGGACACTGAGACACCAGACGCTTTTTATGAATTATGACGGGTACTATTACCCATCGATGTCCCTTCTCGCCGCTGCGACTTTTCTCGGCGTCCCGACCGACCAAATCAAGGTCGTGGATGGGGAATCGGTACTTCTGAGCCTGCAACGCAAGATCCCTATAAATTCATGGGGCGAGTACTTTATCAGCTTCGCCGAAGGTAACTCTTTCACCACATACTCAGCCTCTGAAGTCCTTTCTGAAGGATTTGATTTCAAACGACTCAAAGGGAAAATGGTCTTAATCGGAGTTGAAGACGACAGAGAAAACGAAATGTACTCGTCGGCTGTCCACCCGAAAGTTAGTTCAATGACGATAAAAGCAAGTGTCATCGATAATATCATCAACAACAATATGGTTTCATCCCAATCAAAAAGCCCTTTGCGTGACCTTCTCCTCCTCTTTTTCCTTGGCGGCATCGGGGCATTCGTCCTCCCTCGCATTCTCCTGATGCACCGCATAGTTCTTCTGCTTGGCGGATTCGTCGTATTGATGAATGTCAGTTATTTCCAGTTTGCATCGTTCCATATCCTACCGCAAACGATCTATCTCGCACTGCAACTTGCCGCTTTTTTAATCTTGGCGCCTATGCTGGACAGCAAGATGCTGGCAGGTTCAAAACGAGCCATCAAATCCGCGATTAAGCCTAAATTCCACCGCTCCGGCGGTCACGATGTCATCTCACAGCCGCCAGTCCGTGAATTCCGGAATACAAAAAAAGATCGTGAGGAGCAGCAGACATCAGCTCTTCCCTTTGACTCCTCGAAGTCGAAAGACAGCAGCAATATCATTACTCGAAGTGAGATTTACGACCACCAGGCTATAAGTGGCGAAACCAAAGATGCCAGCTCTTCTCGAAAAACTGCATCGGGTACGAATACCACAGAAAGTTTCGACCCACAGGGGATTGAGCTCGAAGACTCACCGATGGCAAGCAACAGCCCGATGCCCTCCAAACCGTTTAATATCGAAAATCCGGCCTCCAATCCTGATGACTCAGACAAGCTCAGTTTTGGCATGTATTCGCAGCCCGAACTGAAGAATCTTGGACGCTATCAGGTGGTCGGCACCTTGGGACGCGGCGCCATGGGGCTTGTATATAAGGGCATTGACCCGGCAATCAACCGGCCCGTCGCGCTCAAAACCATCCGTCTGGATTTTGTCAATGACCCGGCTGAGATGGCAGAACTCAAGGAACGTCTGTATCGCGAAGCTCAAGCCGCAGGTAAGCTTTCACATCCAAATATCGTGACAATATACGATGTTGGTTCCGAAGGTCAGTTGCAGTATATCGCGATGGAGTTCCTCCAAGGGCAGACTCTTGAGGATCTGATAAAGAAGAAAACCAAGTTCAACTATAGAATCATCGCGCAGATTATCAGCCAGATTTGCAACGCTTTGGATTATGCCCATGACAAAGGCATTGTCCACCGCGATATCAAACCGGCCAATATCATGATTCTGAAAGATTATTCGGTCAAAGTAATGGATTATGGTATTGCCCGAATAGACTCCAATTCAATGACCAAGACTGGCATTGCAATGGGTACGCCCAACTATATCGCTCCTGAACAACTCAAAGGAATGACAACCGACCGCCGGGCTGACCTCTTCTCTCTCGGTGTCGTGATGTACGAAATGTTGCTTGGACGCCGTCCATTCAAGGGAGAGAGCATTACCGCCCTTATCTACTCAGTTATCAACCATGACCCGGAAAAGCCATCTAACATCAATCCTCAGGTACCGCTTCTCTTTGATCACATTATCGCCAAAGCGCTTAAGAAAGACCCGGCCCAGCGCTACCAGAAGGCAAGCGACATCACCACCGACCTTGTCGATTTCCTTGCCGCATTTGCCCAGCGCCAGAACTGATAAAGAAAGTCTCTTCTAACTTCTTCGTTACCCGACGCCGCGACATGATGTTGCGGCGTCTTTTTTTGCCCAAAGGACTGCATGCAGTCGAAGGAGCTAACTTGTTGTGCGATAGGGAATCAAAGACAATTTAGATAGAAATAGATGAATGAATTGACTCGGGTTACTTCTGCTCTTCACCCTTCTCAAGAATCTCTTCCACAAGAGACATAGCCACACCTGAAAGCATCACCTCGACTCCAAGCTGGGTAAAATCGCTCGAGATAAGCTCACGATTGAGCGCGGCATAAAGAGAGCATGAAGCCCCCTTCTCGACAACCAATCCGGACAGTCGGTCTTTGGTTTCAGCAACGAAGGTAACTTCGCCGAGTTCTTCGGAAATAACCCAGCCGGAGACATTGTGAAGCTGCAAATGCGAATTGCCAGTGTAGATAACTACAAGCATTCCTCTGGTTTTTCCGAGCTTGGTCTCGGGATATATCTCCAGTACAAGAAGGCGTTTCTCATCAGGATTGGATATTTTGAGCCGAAAATGCTCTTTTTCAAAAGAGATTTTTTCGGCTCCGAGCACCTTCCCAACGGCTTGCGCGTTATCGCTCGTGAACATTGTGGCCATACCAAGTCTTAAGGCTAAAAGCTAGACACGATTGCGATGTTGTTAATGCCCCTGCGGCTGATCTGTTTTTGTCACAGTGCTCTTGAGCGATTCGACCGGCGAATCATCGAGTGAGCCTTTGACTTCATCGGTCGTCTGCTTCATTGCCTTCTTGAAATCACGAATTCCCTTGCCCATTCCCTGCGCTATCTCAGGAATGCGCTTCGCTCCGAAGAGCAGAAGAATTGCAAGAAAAATTATAAAGAGTTCCCATGGACCCATACCAAACATAATCGTTTACTCCTTCGGCTCTGCCGATGTTATAGGTACCACCATCTGAAGTAGAATATAACAAGCAAAACCACCAAAACGGACATAAAGTTTATCTTAACCATAAAACCGACTGTAAAAGCCAGCGTGTAGAGGTTAAGCGTAAATGGACTAAAACCAATTTCAATGGACTTGGTGAACAGTATCTTGGCCGCCCCATCCGGCAAAAATGTGCCGATTATTTCGCCAACAAGTCCACCAAGCATCGCCCCCAAAATCAGAGCGGTCATGATAAAGGCAATTTCACGCCCTTTCATGACCTGGCCGCCATTGAAAAGGACGGGCGTGGGGCCGCAATTGACTCAAATATCTTAAGTCCGTCAATCGAACCCAGAAGAGCTTCGACCGCCCGCTCAGGATGGGGCATCATTCCCAGAACATTCCCCTCTTGGTTGATTATACCAGCAATGTTGCCAACTGAACCATTCGGATTGGCAGAATCTGTAATGCGACCCCCACTGTCACAATATCTGAACAGCACCTGTCCGGCATCCTCGAGCATGCGTATATCCCCTTCAAAGTTGAAATAATTTCCTTCACCATGATTTATTGGAATCTTGAGTATATCCCCAACCGAACTTGCAGCCGAAAAGAGTGTGTCGGCACGTTCCACACGCAAAGTAACATACTTGCAACTGAAGCGAAGCTGGGCATTACGGAGCAGCGCGCCGGGCAAAAGACGCGACTCACACAGCGTCTGAAAACCATTGCAGATACCGATGACAATTCCGCCTGACTTAGCGAATGAAATAACTTTGTCCATAATCGGCGAATGGCTTGCAATAGCGCCCGTACGGAGGTAATCGCCGTACGAAAACCCGCCCGGCAAAATAACACCATCGCATCCCTGCAGGTCATTTGAGGCATGCCACAAATAGGCGACCTCTTCTCCGAGTTGGTCACGAATCGCCATATAGGCGTCGTAATCGCAATTTGAACCGGGGAAAACCACCACGCCAAATTTCACGACTTCTTCTCCACACTGTAATTTTCGATCACAGGATTTGTTAACAGCTTGGAGCAGACTTCGCTTACTTTTTTGTCAATATCCTTGGCATCGCCTGATACTTCTAACTCAAAAAATTTACCGGAGCGGACTGAGATAAAGTCATCATAACCGAGTTTTGTGAGAGCCTTGTGGATAGTAACACCCTGCGGGTCGAGCACCCCGTCTTTGAGACGAACATTGACGATTATTTTCTCGGTCTTAGCGATCAATGAACTCATCTTTCGTCCTTCTGGAGCCGTTTGTTCTTCCGGTTACTTTGCCCACTCCAAGCGAAAAGAGTTTGTGGAGCTGACGTACCATACCAAACAATATATAACCGGCCATACAAGGAAACAAGAGCAGTCTGGGGTTGAAAATAAGGCCGATTGCCGCAACCAGCATCAGGACTAATTTTATTCTATCGGCATTGGTTTCAAAGCGATCAGGCATGGCATCGTATTGAAATTGTGAAACCATCAAAAACGAGAAGAGCACAATCATCGAAACGAGCAGCTCGTGGTATTGTAGTCCACCCCATACATGGTAGCTGAAGATAATAAATGAAACGAGAGTCAAAGCCGCCCCTGGGACAGGGAGTCCGACGAAATCTTTTTTCTCCTCGCTGTCGGCAAGAAGATTATATCTCGCCAACCGATACGAGGCGGCCATAATATAGACAATGGAGATTATCCAGCCCCATTTGCCAAGAGCGGAAAGTTTTATTGTGTGAACAATCACGGCCGGCGCTACTCCAAAAGACAAAAAATCGGCGAGGGAATCAAGCTCGATGCCAAACTGCGAGGTCGACCCGCTCAGCCTCGCTACTTTCCCATCGAGGGCGTCAAGAAAAGCTGCGAGCAAAATAAACCAACAGGCAGTTGTGATATTCCCTTCAAAAGATGAAAGGATGGAGAAAAACCCGCAGACGACATTTCCCATGGTGAACACACCGGGGAAAACTCCTCTATAGTCGCGCATCGCTCTCCTGTGCGGATTCCATAGAAAGTGATTCAACTGGCACCTTCAATTTGGCGATAATCGACTCTCCTCCGACTACTTTGTCCCCTTCTTTTACCATAAGCTCCGCGTCGGCGGGTAAAATCAAATCGGTGCGTGAGCCAAAACGAATAAGTCCGAAGCGATCGCCGCGATTCACAATCTGCCCGGTTTCAAGTTTACACACTATCCGGCGGGCAATCAGTCCAGCAATTTGTTTGAAAATAATCTTGATTCCTGAAGTGGTCGTCATCATGATTGTCGTCTGTTCGTTCAACTCAGATGCTTTGTCGGCATAGGCAACATGGAATTTACCTGGGTTGTATCGCACACTATCTATGGTTCCCGATGCCGGCACTCGATTGATATGAACATTGAATACCGACAGAAAGACAGAGACCTGAATGGCTTCGCCGCCGATAAAAGGGTGAACGCCTATTGGTTTGACCACAACCACTGCGCCGTCAGCCGGTGAGACCAGCATATTTTTCCCCTGTGGAACGATTCTCTCCGGGTCGCGAAAGAAAAAGGTCGTGAAAAGTGTGAGACAGCCGAAAAGAACACAGGTCCCAAAAAGCACCGGGCTGTTCCACCTATTCGCGCTCATCACAAATACCAGAGTCAGCACAAGACCTATCACTACAAAAATAATACCTTCTTTAGCTATCATCGTCCAAATACCTCTCTGAATATCACCGGGACATTCTTTGTATAGTACTTCAAATCAAAGCAGGCATCGATCTCTTTCACGCTGAGATATCCGGCAATCTCTTTGTCTGCTTTGAGCAGATCTCGAAATTTTCCCTTCCCCTCTGCTGCCTGAAAGGCCGTCCGCTGGACCATCCTATAAGCTTTCTCTCGCGAGCCAACCGGAGCGGCGAGCCCAAGCAGGATGCGTTGCGAGAAGACAACGCCGCCATTGAAGAAGATATTCTCCATCATACGCGTTTCATTCACCACAAGATTTATCAACACATCTATGAATTTCTGCAGAGCGTAATCAATGACAATTGTGGCATCAGGAAAGATCACCCGTTCAACAGACGAATGCGAAATATCCCGCTCATGCCACAAGGGTATGTTTTCCATCGCCGCGACTGAGTATCCCCTCAGAAGTCTCGCAAGTCCCGATATGCGCTCGGCGGTTATTGGGTTTCGTTTATGCGGCATCGCCGAAGAGCCCTTTTGTGATTTGCTGAATCCTTCCGACATCTCCCCAATTTCTGTCCGCTGGAGGTTTCGTATCTCCACCGCAAACTGCTCCAGAGACGATCCAAGCAGAGCGATGGCGGAAATAAACTCGGCATGGACATCTCTTTGAATAATTTGAGTTGTCACCCGTGCCGGTTTTAGCCCGAGGCGTTTGCAGACAAAGGCCTCAATTTTTGGATCAAGATGGGCGAATGTACCAACAGCTCCCGAGATACAACCCAGCCTCATTCCCTCGACTGAGGCATCGAATGCGTTCCTGCGTCGGACCAATTCCGTATACCACATGGCGAATTTCAGCCCGACTGTCGTCGGCTCGGCAATGATACCATGAGTCCGGCCAATGCAGAGAGTCATCTTGTATTTCAGCGCAAGTCGTTTTGTCTCCGCTATCGCCTTGTCTATTTTATCAGATATAATTTCCGCCGCTCGTTTTAGTTGAAGCGAGAGCCCGGTATCGACCACATCCGATGATGTCAGTCCGAAATGGACATACTTTGCGTTTTCACCAATCGATTCAGAGACCGAGGTGAGAAATGCTATTACATCGTGATTAACTTCTTTTTCGATCTTGTTTATTCGGGCGACATTGAATCTGGCTTTCTTACTTATGACGGCAAACGCTTTTTGCGGAATGATGCCATAGTGCGCCATTGCCCGCGCGGCTTCGATTTCAACCTCAAGCCATGTCTGATATTTTGCCTGATCGCTCCAAACCTGTCCCATTTCGGGGAGCGTGTAACGCTCAATCATGCTTTTGCTGTCGCCTTCTTATGATCAGAGATGAACTTTTCAAGTCCGCTTGTGGTGAGGGGATGATCCATAAGTTTCGACATGACAGAAAAAGGCATCGTAACAATATCCGCTCCGATGAGTGCCGACTGGACAATGTGTATTGGATGTCGCACGGAGGCCACGAGGACTTCGGTTTCGAAACCGTAATTGTTATAAATAGTCACGATCTGTCCAATCAAATCCATTCCATCGGCGGCAATGTCATCAAGGCGGCCAACAAAGGGAGAGACAAAAGTTGCCCCCGCTTTGGCGACCATAAGGGCCTGAATCGGCGAAAAAACGAGTGTGGCGTTGGTCATGATTTCACGTTCAGTGAGGGCTTTTATTGCTTTTAGTCCTTCAGGAATGGTCGGGATTTTCACAACAATATTGTCCGCTATTTTTATAAGCTCGTCGGCCTCGCGCATCATTCCGGCAAAGTCGATGGAAATGACTTCGGCAGAAACTGGCCCCGGAACAATCCTGCATATCTCAGCCAGAATCTCACGGTATGGCGCACTTTCTTTGACCACCAGCGATGGATTGGTGGTTACTCCATCAAGCATACCCATTGCTTCGGCTTTGCGGATTTCATCGAGACTTGCGGTATCTATAAAAAACTTCATCGTATCGTTCTCATCCGTCTCACTCTCCTTCTAATAGCCGACCGAAACCAAATAGAGACCCTCAGCCGGAGCGGTAAAAACCGCTCGCTCTCCTGTCGAGCCGGTCAAGATATTCTCAAACTTCCCTAAAGTCAAGTTATGCAGATTGTTATCCTGTGAACCCATCGAAAGGTTGATCATGCTTCCGACCAAAGAACGAACCATGCTATGAAGGAAGCGATTCCCTCTAATTTCGTATATGTAAAGGCTTCCGAACATGTACCAGCGCGAGAATTCGACCTGACAGACATTGCTTTCTTTCCTTGAAGCAGTCACACAAAAGGGACTGAAGTCATGTTCGCCACGCACCAAACGGGCAGATGACTGCAAAAGATTATAATCGAACTGCCGGGGCAGTTCGTAGCGGAGTTCATGATAAAGCGCCGACCGTTCGGGTGATAGCAGATAACGGTAGCGCCTAAACTTGGCAGAAAAGCGGGAATGAAACGACAGGTCGGTTTCAATCGATGACTTTATCCGAATATCATCCGGCAAATAGTAGTTCACAGCGTCGGCGTACCGGCTTGGCTCCAACTCGTGCTCGATATGAAAATTTGCGACTTGTCCTAGAGCATGGACACCGGCATCGGTACGACCGGCGCCATGCAGCGTTATCTCTTTTCCAGTCACACGTTTGAGGGCTTCGGTGATAAGCTCTTGTATCGTTGTGGCATTTTCCTGCATCTGCCACCCAGCGTATCGTGTCCCCTTGTATTCGACCACAATCTTTATATTTCGGTCCTGGCTCACAGCAAAATCACCATATAAAAGACAGTGATTCCGACCACACCGGCTATTGTGAGGGCACTTTCCTGCTTTCCGAAACGGGAATATGTGTACAGTGTCCGTGGTTTGTCGCTCCGGTAGCCTCTCGCATAAAGAGCATCGGCCAAGGCGTCGGCCCGGTCAACGGCTGTCATCAAGACTGGCAGAAGCAAGTGCGAGGTCATTCCAATGCGATGAAACAGTGAGCCGGTAAAGATAACCCCGCGAAGCATTTGCGCGTTGCGGATTGTCTGAAACTCCTCGTGCATTATCGGTATGAAACGAAGTGAAATATAGAGAATGAGGCCAAAATCATTTATCGGAACGCCAAGCCTCTGCAATGGCCGAAGGAACTTCACAACCCCCTCGGTCAGATCAACCGGCGAACTTGTCGAAAGCAGAAAAAGGGTAAGGGTAATAAATTGAATCAGACGCACAGTGTAAAACGAGGCCAGGACAAGGCTCTCTTTCGAAAGTTCTATGCCGAAAACCGTTAGGCGCTCGCCTGATGTATTACCGGAGAACAACAGATGATAGATGAATGTCAGAGGCACGATAACAATGATAACCGATAATGCCCGCTTAATTGAACTAAAGTTCTGACCCGATGCAATGAGGGAAACAAAACATGCGACAATAATAATTGATTGGAAAATGAACGAATGTGAGAGAAAGCCAAAAATCATGGCAACGAGCACGAGAATAATTTTCGCCCGTGCATCGAGGCGATATAGATAAGAATTTGTAATTGATTGTGAGGGATGTTTGTCGAGCGTTAGTTCAACCACAGTAATCAATATGTTACCGCGGAATCTTTTTACGCTTAGCCGAAGCAATCATCTCATGAGCTTTGCATCCCGGACAGCCGTTTTGCGATTTGGAATGGATAGCATAGCGAGTCAGGTACGCAATTGCGCCGACAACAATCGGCGCTATAAGGAACTGTTGCAGAAGTTCATTCATTTAGGAGACCACCCAATGTGTAAATTGATAGACTGCCATTGCTCCAAAGTAGGCCAATACTGTCATATAGGTAAAGGCGATAACGGCATATTTCCATTTTCCAGTTTCCTGCTTGATTGTAACAATTGTCGCTCCGCACTGACAGCAGAGCGCAAAGAAAACCATTACCGACAAGGCCACCGCGGGCGAAAATACCGTCTGACCAGCTTTGTCGCCATCAGCCCATCGCGCTTGTCTGAGCTTATCGGTCAGCGAAGCCGAGCCTTCGTCGACATCAGAGCCGAGATTGTAAATAGCGCCGAGTGTGGCAATAATAACTTCGCGTGCCGGAAACGAGGCAAGCGCTGCCATGGTTATCCGCCAGTCCCAGCCGAGCGGTTCAAAGAAAGGCTCGATAGCTTTTCCGGCTCGGCCAAAATATGAATCGCGCAAATACGCGCCGGCTTCTTCCTGATTTAGCTCGGCAATCTTGGTCTGTTGAGTAACCTCAAGAAGGCGTTTTTCGGACGCAAGATAGAAAATGCTATCGTGTGAAGTTGTGTCGGACTCGGTTGAATCATGCGAAAGGGTCTGCGTACGAAGGGCTTCTATCGATTCGGCGTCGGTTAGTTCAGCAAGCCGCAACTGGAGGTTATTCGATATGACTATCTGCTCCGGCGAACTTGGCGCGATCAATCGGTCTATGTCACTCTGGAGAAATTCTGTCTTTGTCGATGTTGTATTGATTGTTTCGATTCGTTTTTGATCGAAGCTCTCCCCTATCGTTTCCGAATGCGGATAGTAGCTGAGCGCCCAGATGAGAATGGTGATTGCCAGAATAATCGTTCCGGCCCGGGTAAGAAATGCCTGAGCGCGGGTCATGACCCGAAGACCAATTGATGACGGTCGCGGCCATTTATATGACGGCATTTCCATCATGAACGACCCGCGTTGCGGTTTGTACATGAATTTTTTGACCACAAAAGCAATGAGGACAGCGACCACCAAACCGAGCAGATACAAAGTCAGCAATATCATACCTTGGGAATTGAACACTCCCCAGTATGTTTTTTGCGGAATAAAGGCCGCGATCATAATTGTGTACACCGGGAGTCTCGCTGAGCAACTCATAAGCGGTGCAACCATTATTGTAAGAAAGCGGATATGTTTGTCCTCGATTGTTCTCGTCGCCATTATCCCCGGTATGGCGCAGGCAAATGATGAAAGCATGGGGATAAACGATTTGCCGGACAGGCCGCACCAACCGAACATTCGGTCTACCAGCAAAGCCGCCCGGGGCATATAGCCGGAGTCTTCCAGTATCGAGATAAATAGAAACAAAATAACAATTTGGGGAAGGAAGATTAAGACCGAGCCGACACCGCCGATAAGGCCATCGGTGATGAGTGAACGCAATGGCCCTTCGGTCATGAAAGATTCTGTATATCCCGACAATGAGCCAAAGAGCGAATCTATACCGCTCATGAGCGGTTCGGCCCAGGTGAATATAGACTGGAACATGAGCGTCATAAGGGCAAACAAAAACAGAGGGCCAAAAATGGGATGGAGCAAAACGCGGTCAATTTTCTCGGAAGACGAAGTTTTCTCTACATGCTGGCGGTCGATAACTTGTGAAGCGACTAAAGCCGCGCGCTCGGTCAGTCCTCGAGTTTCTGCCAAAGCGAGCGAACCGAACTTGTCGGCAAGTGTGGCTCTTCCCTTCTCGAGCACAATACGTCCATGCTCGCCGCTTGCGATTAAGAAAGTTTTCGAAGCTGGCCCGTGGTCGTCGAAAAGAATACGAAAATATTCGGCTTTAGTTCGAAAACCATTTTGAGTTGCATGCATCAAATCAGCGCAGACTCGCTCGACACTCGGGTCGTACGCCTTCAACACTGGAACTGTTCCGCGTTTCAATGCCTGTGCAACCGCAAGTTTTAGTTGCGGCACTCCCGTTCCTCGAGTTGCCACCACGGGGATGACGGGGATTCCACCAAGAAGCTGAGAGAGTTTCTCATAGTTGCACTCTATACCTTCGCGTTTGGCTATATCAACCATGATAAGCGCGACGACTATAGGACAGCCGATTTGCGAGGCTTGGAAGAGCAGATAGAGTCCGCGCTCGATATTTGTTGAATCTATGACTGAGATTATGACATCCGGCTGGGTGGCCTCGCCGATACTTCCAAAGAGCGCGCCTGCGGCGATATACTCATCGGGGGAATTCGCGGCGAGTGAATATGTCCCCGGAATATCGACCAGTGTGTATGTTGGTCCCGAATCACCTTCGACATGGAATCGGCCTGAGATTTTTTCTACCGTCACACCGGGATAGTTCGCCACACGCTGGCGAAGTCCAGTCATGGCGTTGAATAATGTAGATTTACCGCAATTGGGATTGCCGCAGATCGCAACTGTCACGGTTTGCGGGTTGGTGACATTCTTCGAAGATTTTTGGGTAGCGAGCGTTGGCATGGATCGGATGAGACGAGTTAGCCGACTATTTCGCGCTCGAGTTCAACAGAGATCTGGGCGGCATCAATCTGCCGAAGCGAATAGACGCCTCCACCCACACGGACAACTATCGGATCCCTGAGCGGGGCTTTCCTTAAGTAGGTAATCTCGCGGCCAGGAGCAAGGCCCATCTCGGTCAGACGGCGAGCGATGAGAGTATCTCCGGTGAATCCAACAAGCTTACCTTTTTGGCCGGGACTCATTTTGTCTAATGATGTCATTGTATCTTTCTGTTCGAAAAGTGTATGTGAAGTTAACATGATGGTTATTTCGCTTTAATCTAATTTTCTCGGTCAGGGCCAGCGGCCTGCTGAACTTTTTGACAGTCTTTACAGTAGCCGAGTACTTCGATTTTAAGGCCCTCAATTGAGAAGTCTTGCTTCTGTGATTCTGATTCGAGTAGATCGGCGATGCGACCGGCATCGAATTCCACGACTTTCTTGCAGTTCACACAATAGAGATGGCCGTGCGGACGCCGTGTAATCCGGTCATAGCGGGTGACGCCGTCGCCGAGATTGACTTCTTCGGCCAAGCCGACTTTGCAGATAAGTTTGAGATTTCTCCAGACAGTGCTGTAGCCGACGGAATGATCAAGGCTTCGTACCCTCTGATATAGCTCATCGACAGTAACATGTTCGCCCAGTTCAAAGAACGAGCGAAAAATAAGCTCGCGCTGGGGGGTCATCTTGAAACCTTTGGTTCGTAGAAACTCTCGCATATTCCTTTATCCTATTGGCATCGGCCAATTGAAATTGGTTTTCAATTAGAACAAAACATGGAAGAAAGTCAAGTGGTGTTGAAAGAAAAATCTCGGGAGCCCGGCTGGCGCAAGTTTGCTTGTTTTTTTCAGCGAGTTATACGCCATCACCTTGCGGAAGGACGCCAAGATTGAGCTTTCTTCTGAGTACGGAATAAAATGAATTTTCGGGAAAGCTGATAAATCGGGATTTGAAATCGGCCAGAGTGATGGTTATAACATCGCTGTCTGTTATCGGAGACATAATCTGGCCATCGAGAGTAAGCGAGGCCGTTCTTCCTTCGGAAACCATCCTCAGTGTCAGCCTCTCCGTAGCGGGGAAAATTATCGGCCGCATGGTCAAGGCGAAAGGAGAAATTGGGGCGGCGATCATGGCATCCATTGTCGGATAGACAATCGGGCCGCCGACCGCTAAAGAATAGGCAGTCGAGCCGGTCGGGGTCGCGATTATCATACCGTCGCCAGTAAATGTGACGACTTCCTGATCATTGGCCTTCAGATTTATGGTAATTACTCGGCTCACGGGCCCGTGGTTGATGACAACATCGTTGAGCGCATATGGCTCAGAAAGTTTCTTTGAGCTTCCATTCGTATCCACTTTCAATAACATGCGCTCTTCGATACGATAATTACCGGAGACTATTCTTTGGAGGGCGGATACAAGCTGGTCGCCCCGCTGTTGAGTGAGAAAACCCAGTGAACCAAGGTTTATCCCCAGCAAAGGAGTTTCGGCTGTACCCACCGCTCTGGCAGAGGAAATGAGCGTGCCGTCGCCTCCCATGGAGACAAGCACATCGACTTGGGATGCGATTTCTTTCGCAGGAGAAAAAGATTTATGGGATGTTGCGACTGGCGCAAGGTCTTCGCTGAGAATTGACTGATGCCCGTTCGTCTCTGCCCATTGGACAAAGAGCCGAACAGCCTCATCAGCTCCGGCGCGTTTAAGATTGGCAATAAGTCCAAATTTCATATTGGTGCAAGATAGCTATTTCGAGAACATAACTGCAAGGGATGAAAGTTGGGTTTGGGGGAAGGAGTTAGCGGAAGTGCAGTCAATCCTCCCTCTTTTTGTCATTCCAGCTATCTTTGTCATTCCAGCGCAAGCTGGAATCCAGGACATCTTTTCTTCCTCTTGTAGAGCGGGTCATTCTTATGCCCCGCGAGTCTTCTCTCAATTGAACATGCCCTCATCCTCCCCTCTCCCAGGGGAGAGGTGAAAGAAAAGATCACACCGCAAGCAGTGTGGTCCAAGAATTCGGCGCGCGACACCACAGAAACAATGTCAATCCCTCAAAATGTCATTCCAGTCCGCCGTGGTGGATGCCCGACACGTCGAGACAGTCAGGCGGTGGCGGATGACAGCACGGACGAAGATGGATTCCAGTTTTCACTGGAATGACAATGTAGGGAACTTCTG